>NZ_JAKUGE010000043.1:0-46488 GCF_022663795.1 Bacillus cereus group sp. BfR-BA-01349 | reverse complement strand
AAACTAAAAGGATTGTCCCCTGTGCAATACAGAGTTCAATCCTTAGTAGCTGCTTAATATATTTGTCTAATTTTTTGGGTTCAGTTCAATTGATGAGGGGCATTTTTTGTATCTAAATTTTATTTTCCTTAATAAAAAACCATTAGTAGTTTCACACTACTAATGGTTTTAATATATATTATGCATTTTTCATTTTTGCAAACACCCATACTTTCAGGCGTGAGAATAATGCTACAAATACAATTGTTACAACAATCCCTTTAATTAAATTAAATGGTAAGATTGCCGTTACAACCGTTGTTCTTATAGCTTCGCTAGACATAGCCGGTGAATTTAAAAACCAAGTGTAAGCCGGGAATATGATGATGTAGTTTAATACACTCATAATAAGTGCCATTGTAATTGTCCCTAGCATTAATCCTGTAGTTAAACTCTTCACAGTACGATACTTTCTAAATAAGAAAGCTGCTGGTCCAATAAATAAACATCCTGCAATAAAGTTTGCAATTTCTCCAACTGGTACTCCCGTTAAACTTCCTTGAATCCCGTAATGTAAAATGTTCTTTATCGCCTCTACAATCACTCCTGCTACTGGTCCAAAGATAATTGCTGCAATTAGAGCTGGTACATCACTAAAATCAATTTTCAAAAATGGCGGAAGCCCTGGGAACGGGAAATCTAACATCATTAGTAAATATGCAATACTACTTAGCATCGCTACACTCACCATCTGCACTACACTGTTTTTTTGTTTCATCTTTCTCTCTCCTTTTCCATCGATCATCTCATGGAAAGTGGAAAGGTTCTGCTATGCCTATTTTTTCATAGAACGAAAAAACCCTTTGTGTTTTACACAAAGGGAGAATTTAAGGCACATCAAACAGACGTTCAAATCCATATCTTTTTTGAACGCTTGAACCTCCATCTTCTCCCATCCAGACTATACTGTCGGCTTTGGAATCACACCAAATCCTGCCTTAACGGCTCGCGGGCTTAGAACAAAATCATAAATAGTTCATCACCGCCGGTCGGGATTTTCACCCTGCCCCGAAGATAGACCGATATTCTATTTTCCCCTTCATTATACAACAACCTCATAACATTGTGAACTAAAAAATTGTAACTTATTTAAAATTAGTTATTTATTTTTCGTAACAAAAAATAAATTGCGAGATATTTTACAATACAATCCATATTTTTTATTATTCGGCATTTCTCTTTTGAATTACCTAGTCATATATAATTAAAAGTGATAAGATATTGAATTGTTAAGATAAGAACATTTTCTGAGTTATGGAGGAAATGTCATGAAAAAAGACAAGAGACATTCTATTCGAGAAGCAATGAAAAAAAACTTAAGAAAAGAATACTTTTACTTAAAAAAAGAATTACTTTTCTATTGCCCAATTGATTTAGGCACATTCTCAAACGAGACATACTATGCTACTTTCGATGAAGATGGCATCAGTATTTATCAGTATGATAAAAAAACAGAAAGTAAATTAAAATTGTGTGAGCGTCATCCGTGGAAGAGTTGGAATAAAGTGAAGATTGATCACTATTTGACAACTTCTCAATTTATTTTTCAGGGTGAGCGAAATTGGATCTTATCTCTTTTTCAAAAAGGAAAAGAAGCTCAAAAAATTATTGAAGAGCATACATCTTTACAAACAGAAGTTGTTTCCCGCTCTTTCTTAAAAAAACTTCCTGGTTTTCGTTCTAATACACCACTGAATAAATACATCGGTAGTATTTGTTACACTGCACTTATTGCATTTTTATTAAAATGGATGATTCCATTTCAAGCACCACAAATCGCCCTGTATTCTATTTCGATTGGTTGTATGCTTCTTGGCCTACTTTGTTTGACAATCGGTTTAATTGAACCGACTATCGTACTGTTTCGAACAAAAGAGAAAACAAGAACAAAAGTTTTTTACTTATATAGCTATTTAGCTATTTCTGGATTTATATGTGTCTTTATTTTTTGGTAAAAGAAGCCGTCCCAAAATAAATTTTGGGACGGTTTTCTTTTAGATATAGATGCTCTGATTCACTCAATAGTTCTAGCAAAAGCGCCCATATAATTTCATTTACATTGAACCTTATTTAAGAAGAACATAAATTTGTTCAAAGTTTAATTTTTGAGATGTTTCCTTCACTTAACATATAATTGTTGATTAGGATAAATTAGCTCTTGCTGCAATCCATTTTTTTCTTTAATTTCCTTAAGTGTCATACTAAATTTCCGTGCAATACTAACTAAAGTATCCCCTTTTTGTACGACATATAATGATGAAGAAACAACTTCATTTCTTTGTTCATTTAAAACAAGCAATGGGTTCATCGCATTCTTTTTCGCCATCGTCCATCTTCCTTGATGAAGTTCTAGATGTAAGTGTGCACCTCGCGATTCTCCCGTGTTCCCTACTTCTCCAATTTTTTCTCCTTTGGAAATATAATCTCCTTGCCCCACATATCTCTTATTTAAATGTGCATATACAGCCTCATATTCTCCGTGTTTAATAAATACAACATTTCCATAACTACTTGAATAATAAGACTTCGTTACCCTACCATCTTGAATAGCTGCCACAGGCGTTCCAATCGGCGCAGCTACATCAATACCATAGTGTTTTCCATGCCTTGTCCCAAAATAATCACTTATCTGACCTTCAACAGGCCATGTCCATCGATTTTCTTCTGCATAAACATGTAATTGAGATACAAACAGTATACTCAATAACATGACGCCGCATTTTAAAACTTTCATATACATCCTCCGTTTTCTAATTACCACCATACCTTCTCTATTTTGGTATATTACAGAAAAAAGTATACAAAAAAAGAAAGTGAATTACTCCACTTCCTTCTCTTTCTTATCACGAAAAACTAATGCACTACGGTTATACTCCACATCTTTCACTTGTAATCGGGCATTTATTACTCGAGCTATCGCAAACAAATAATCAGATAATCTATTTACATACTTTAAGACAACTTCATTTATTTTCACTTCTTTTTGCAATGATACTATAGAGCGTTCTGCTCTCCTTACAACAGTACGTGCAATATGAATAGTAGCCGCCGCCTCGCTACCACCTGGCAAAATAAAGCGTTCTAATGGCGGGGCTTCTTCTATATATAAACCAATCTTTCTTTCTAAACTTTCAACCATCTCAATTGTCACTTTATAAGGAATTTTTTGTTCCACTATTGCCAAGTCTCCTCCGCAATCAAATAGTTCATGTTGAATATTTTCGAGCTCATTGTAAATATCTCTAAAAGCCCCGCCTTGAACCTTAGTCATTGCATATCCAATATGAGAATTTGCCTCGTCTATTGTTCCATACGCTTCCACACGGATATCATCTTTATCAACCCTGCCACCTATTACACTTGTCGTTCCTTTATCTCCTGTTTTTGTATATAATTTCATTTCTTCACAGCACCCTCTCTTGTTATTCTTGATTCGATCAAGATAGAAAAAAGTTCTACCATTCTTTATTTAATTGAGTTTACAAAAAAATAAAAAACAGCAGAACTTTATTCATTATCAACTTTAAAAACACATATCTAAATTATACGATTCGGTAAATATACAGAGAATGTAGTTCCTTCTCCAACAACACTTGATACAGAAATTTTACCGTCATGGCCTTGAACAATATTTTTCGCAATCGCAAGCCCAAGTCCTGTTCCACCCTTTTTCCCACGTGTTCTTGCTTTATCAGCTTTATAGAAACGATCAAATAAAAATGGAATATCCTCTTCTGGAATGCCTGCACCCGAATCTTGTACTTCAAAAATGAGGCCATTATTTTTTGTATCAATTACAAGCGTTACATGTCCACCCGCATTCGTATGACGAATTGCGTTATCAATCAAGTTCGTCAACACTTGTTCCATCCGATCTGCATCAAACGCATATTCTTCAATCTGATTCCGGAAATCAACTGTTAGTTCAACTTCTTTATCCTTTGCAATCCCTTGGAATTTACGACCAATTTTTTCCACAAATGGATGTATGTCGACTTCACCAATATGTAACTCTACGTGACCGCTTTCCATACGAGCTAAATCTAACAATTCATTTACAAGTTTACCTAAACGAACGGATTCATCATAAATGATTTGAACAAACTCATCTATTTCCTCTTTCGTTTGCACAATATCATCTAAAATCGCTTCACTATACCCTTGCAGCATGACCATCGGTGTACGAAGTTCATGTGATACATTCGCAATAAAGTCTTGACGCATTTTCTCAAGACGACGTTCTTCCGTCATATCTCGCAGTACCGCTACAGCCCCACGAATTTTCGTTTGATTGTAAAGTGGTGTCATAAGAACTACATAGTTCCCTTTTTGTAAATTAATTTCAACAACTTGTTGTTGCTCGCTTTCTACAACGAGATGGAATAGTTCCACAAGTTCAGAAGGTAATTTTTTTCTTAACTCTATCTCTTTTTCTTCTTGCCAAACTTGTAAGAAATGTTCAGCCGGTGGATTAATAACTACGACTTCACCTTCTTGATTTAACGTAATAACTCCATCTGCCATACTACTCAAAATACTGGCTAACTGTTCTTTTTCTTGCTGCAAAGCATTCATATTAAACTTCAACTGTTTACCCATTTGATTTAAGGCCGTTGCCAGCTCACCAATTTCGTCCTGAGATACCATAGGAGCCTTTGCATCAAATTTCCCACGTGACACTTCAAAAGCAACCTCACGCATTTTACGAAGCGGTGCTGTAATCCGAGTAGATAAGAAGAACGCAAAGAAAGTTGTTAATATAATCGCAATCCCAGCGGCTAAGAAAATGAAATCAGTCGTTCTCTCCATATCTTTTATTGGCACTTGTAAAGATTCATATACGAACACTGCGCTTTGATTTTTTGATTGCACTGGTTTCCCAACGATCACAATATCATTTTCAGTGCTTTTATTCTTTCTACTATCAGAAGCTTTTCTAATGTTGTTCTTAATTTCTTTTTTGTCCGTAAAAACAGCGGCTAATTCTTTATCTTCTTTTAAATCATCCATTGTAAGAGTGACTAACCCTTCTTGTTTCGGTGAAGAAGAGATTTCCTTGCCATCTTCTACAATAATAATCCTTGAAAGTGGATCAGAGAATTTGTACGCGATGTTCTCAATCGTTTTTACATCGGCACCTTCTTCAATTAATTCCGTAACACTTGTTGCGACTTTTTGAAGTCTATTTTCACTCATATCAACATAATACGTTCTAAAAAATTGTGAAAGTAAAATCGCAACAAATCCAAGAACAAACGAAACGAGAAGTAATATGGTCATCCATAACTTCCCTACTACACTTCTCCAAAGCATCAGTCGTTCACAACCTCAAATTTGTAACCTACACCCCAAACAGTAACAATCATTTTCGCTGCATCTGGTGATTTTTTGCTCAACTTCTCACGTAAACGCTTTACATGTGTATCAACTGTACGTAAATCTCCGAAGAATTCATATTGCCATACTTCTTTTAACAGCTGCTCACGATCGAATACTTTATCAGGAGCTTTCGCTAAAAATAATAGTAACTCATATTCTTTCGGCGTTAAGTTTACTTCATTGCCATCTGCAGTAACACGGTGTGCATCGTTATCAATTGTTAAGTGAGGGAATACAGTAACATCTTTTGTCGTTGTATCTTGTGTAAAGAATGTTGTTGGTACAGCACGACGTAATACCGCTTTCACACGTAGCACGACCTCACGTGGACTAAACGGCTTTACAATATAATCATCTGTTCCAACTTCAAATCCTTGTACTCTATTTACTTCTTCACCTTTTGCTGTCAGCATAATAATTGGTGTCGCTTTCTTCTCACGAACCCCTTTACATACTTCAATGCCATCTTTACCAGGCATCATAAGATCTAATAAGATTAAATCGTAATCATTTTGCAACGCCATTTCTAAAGCTGTATCACCATTATCTGCTTCTTCAATCGTATATTGTTCTCTTTCTAAGTACATTTTCAATAAACGACGAATACGATCCTCATCATCTACAATTAAAATTCTTGATTCATTTGCCATCTCTACCCGCTGCGTACTCTCACCTCAGCGGTTCACACCTACCCTTCTTTAACTATTATGTTGCGCTATTCTCGTTTATTTAAGCAATCTTCTAAATGTTTCACTTCCCATATTATGCTTCACAAGAATAATAAATTTTGTTCAATTTTTTTCCAAAACTATGTATTTTTTTTGAACTGTATATAATGTCCTCGACATCATTTTACAAAATCAACCGCTACTTTGTCATGTTTTTCTCAAAAAAGAAGAAAAGTTGACAAAAATAAAATAGGAAAGTGACATACACTCTCCTATTTTATTTCTCTATGCATATGAATGTAAACCGGCAATAATTAAGTTTACTACAATAAAGTTAAACATAATGATTGCAAAACCAATTACTGCAAGCCAAGCTGATTTCTCTCCATGCCACCCTTTAGATAATCGTAAATGTAGTACTGCAGCATAAAAGAGCCACGTTATAAGTGCCCAAACCTCTTTCGGATCCCAGCCCCAAAAGCGCGTCCACGCTATTTGAGCCCAAATCATCGCAAAAATTAATGCACCTAATGTGAAAACTGGGAATCCAATTGCAATAGATCGATATCCGATTTCATCTAGTAGATCACTATTCGTATTCTTTACTAACGGCTGAAGTGCCGCCGATACTCGCTTCCGTAAAACGAGTCTTAATACAATATACAGCAATGTTCCAACTAACACTGACCAAATAACAGTATTTAATTTTTTTGCATTTACAATTGCTGGAACTTCAACTGCCGGTTCTAATTTATTTTCTGTCAGTAACTTCCCTTCATGCGGTCCAACTAAAGCCGGAAGATTGTACTTCATTTCCAGTTGTTGTTCATTTTTATCAATCCATTGAAACTTCGCTTCATATTTCATACTAGAAAATACCGTTGTTACTCCAATAAATCCAACTGTACAAACAAGTGTAAATACTACCGTCTCTAGCCAAAATGTACGTTTACTTCTCGTCGATTGATCTACATTTTTCAATAAATACATAACGCCTGTAATAAAACTAATCGCTAAAATGGCTTGTCCTGCTGCTGCAGTCGTCACGTGAATATGTAACCAATTACTTTTTAAAGATGGAATAAGCGGAGATATTTCCCTCGGAAACATACTTGCATAGGCAATTAATAAAAGCGCAACTGGTAATGCAAATAGTCCGATTATGCTTACACGGTACATAAAATACATGACAATAAATGCTCCTACAAGCATCATGCCGAAAAATGTACCGAATTCAAAAAAGTTACTAACTGGCGCATGCCCTGATGCAATCCACCTTGTAACAAAATATACTGTTTGTGCTATAAACCCTAAAATTGTAATCGTTATTCCTACATTTGCCCATTTATGACCCTTTTCTTTAATGGCTCCCCCAAAAAATAGAGTCGCAATTAAATATAAAATAAATGCGGTAAAGAGAAAGTTACTACTTATTTGCACCATATCGTTTCCCCACCTTAACTAATTTTTTTATCAATTACTTTATCATTTGGCTGTGGAATTGCTGTACCTTCTATTACTCTTTCAATATCTTTCTTTAAACCGAACCAATTTTTATTTGTATGCCCTGCAATCCACCATTCATCATTAACACGTTGTATCCAAATACGGCGATGATTCCAATACATACCTTGAATGACACCAACCATAAATATAAATCCTCCAATACCGAGAATCCAAAGCGTTAAATCTTTTCTTACAGTAAGTGCTGTTGCATTTTGCATTTCAACACCTGCAAACGACATTTTATATTTGTTGTTTCCATCTGGTTCTATATTTTGCTGAATACCAACAAAACTCACTTCACCATCTGGTGTTTCAGGTGTAAACATTTTAAATACAAATGCAGGATTGTTTGGTAATTTCGTTTTTGTATTTGGTTTTCCATTCTCATCAAAATAAAAATCAGGAAAATAGCTTAATAGTTCTAGAGAATAACCAGTTCCTAAATCATATTTTTCCTTAGGATTCGTTAAATCTACTTTAATCGGTCCCCACTTTTGATTATTTTCTTTATTTTGCAAGTTAAAGGACATACTTTTAAATTCACTTTCTTTATAATCCACTTGATACACTGCAAATTGATCAAATTTCAGTGGTTCATTCACTCGAATTTCCGCTTCTTTTACTTTTTCTAATTTCGGTTTTTGTCCTGCTATATTTTCTCCTACTGCTTTATATAATACGGCATTCGTTTGGAAGTTTTTCGCAATCATTTTATCGCCTACACGATCAATCGCTTCCTCAAAAACTTCTTTGTCCTTACTTTTATCATAAACTTCTTTTATAAATTTCTCGTTTTTTAAGTAGTACTGTCCATCCGTCCCTGGTATTTCTTTCGTTTCACCATCACGTAACCAAAGTGCTTCGTCTACGTACATACTCGGTAAAAAACGAAGCATCGCACCGAATAAAAAGATAATAAGGCCGATATGATTTACATATGGACCCCAACGCGAGAAGCGTCCCTTTTCTGCTAAAACGTTTCCGTCTTCCACTTTCACGTTATAGTTTCTTTTCTTTAAATTCTTTTGCACTCTTTCCAGGTCACCATCTTGCGGTGTACCAGTCCCATATAATCTCTGTCTCTTTAAAAAGCTAGGATGTCTTTTTACACCTTGCTTTTTTAAAGCTTTATAAAGTGGAATAACGCGGTCTAAACTACATATCACAAGTGAAATACCGATAGAAGCAATCAAAATCATATACCACCATGAACCGTATAAATTATTAAATCCTAATTGATAGTATAATTGTCCTAAAAATCCGTATTCTTGTTTATAATATTCAGCTGGTGCAATCCCTGGAGTTATGTACATTTCTTGCGGAAAAATAGTTCCTATCGCTGATGCAGCTAACGTTATTACGATTAGCCATACACCCACTTTTACAGAAGAGAAAAAGCTCCAAATTTTATCGACTATCGTTTTTGTCTGCGTGAGAGATCTCCGTGCACTCCCCTCATAGCGCATATCCAATAGTTTTGCATTTTCATTGCTTTCAAATGGTTTCCCGCAAGCTTCACAAAAAACGGTTCCTATCGGATTAACATGTCCACATTCACATTTAATTTCTTTCAACACTCTCACCGCCCCTGTATCTATATGTACTATTGTATATTCTAACCTCAAGTTACCACAATACTCAGAATTTTTAAACCAGAGGCACTATAGACACGCACCCCTTATGTAAAGGCTTTCTTTATTACGGAGTAATTTTCTTTAAATACCCTTCTAACTGTTCTTTCGTTTGTTCACCTATAATTTGCTCCACTACTTTTCCATCTTTATCAATCAAAAAGCTTGTCGGTAATGGACCTACTCCATATGTTCCTATAATCTTTTGTCCTTTATCAATGGCAACTGGGAATTTCAAACCATACTGGTTCACAAAGTTCTTTACTGCAATATCCGTTTCATCTGCATCTAACGCTATGATTTCAACACCTTTTTCTTTATACTTTGGATATAATTCATTCATATAAGGCATTTCTTTTTCACAAGGTTTACACCACGTGCCCCAAAAGTTTAAAAATACACCTTTTCCCTTTAAATCTTTTAGTTCAATTTTCTTCCCTTCTAAATCCGTCACAACAAAGTTAGGTGCTTCTTTTCCGATTTGCATTTTCTCTTTATTAGCAAAGAATCCTTGATAAAGGGTAAATCCTACAGCACCACATAAAATGAGTAGAATAATAACGCGAAATAATAAGCGATTTTTCTTCATATTACCTCTCCTCTCCTCGATAAATGTTATGTATTATCTTCTGTAAATGTTGTATTGAATAAATCACCAGCAGAGCACTCCACTGGTGAATTTTTAACTCTATAGCTTATCTTGGCTTTGTAGAAGCAAGTGCGCGTAATTGTTTCACCTCATGTGGTGTCAATTCTCTCGCATCACCAGGTCGCAGGCTTCCTACTTCTAAGAAAGCATAACGTTCACGTTTTAATTTCACTACTTTACAGTCTAACGCTTCAAACATACGACGTACTTGACGATTACGTCCTTCATGAATTGTTAACTGTACAATAGCCATCTCTTTACGCTTGTCCCAAGAAATAATTTTCACACGCGCTGGCGCTGTTTTACCGTCTTCTAACGTAACACCGCGTTCTAACATGCGAATTTTCTCACCTGTTAATGGACCTTTTATTTTTGCAACATATGTTTTTTCAACTTTATATCTAGGATGCATTAATACGTTTGCGAAGTCCCCATCGTTTGTCATTAATAATACGCCAGACGTATCATAATCTAAGCGTCCGATTGGGAATAAACGTTGTGTAATTTCCGGGAAAAAGTCCGTTACAACACTTCTTCCTTTATCGTCTGATACACTTGAAATTACGCCAGTTGGTTTATATAGTAAAAAATAAACAGGTTCTTCTTTTTCAAGAGGGATGTTATTTACTTCTACTTTATCTTGAGGAGTTACTTTTGTCCCTAACTCCTTCACTATTTTTCCATTAACTTTCACTTTTCCTTGCTGAATTAATTCCTCAGCCTTTCTTCTCGATGCAATACCTGCTTGCGCAATCACTTTTTGTAATCGTTCCATTTCTTTTTTTCACCTCGAATTTATCTTACCTTACATTAGAAAGACTTGGCAACCGCATACGCTTTACGGCTATTCGCTTCATCTTACTTAAACAACATAGCGATGATAATAAACATATAAAGGTCAAATCATGTTTTTACCCTTTATTATTGTCCATATTTTTCATATTTCTCACAATAAAAGTTCATCATTTTGTCAAAAATACCACATAAAAAAACCACTATTAAGCTACACCTTAATAGTGGTCGTATACGTATTATAAGCGAAATAGCGTAAAAAATGAATAGTATTACTGAAACAATAAAGAAACGAACACAATTGAGCATATAATCCCTATTAAATCTGCAAAAAGTCCTACTTTTAGTGCATCACCCATTTTTCTAATCCCGACCGCGCCAAAATATACAGTTAAAATATAGAAAGTCGTATCTGTGCTTCCCTGCATCGTAGAAGCCAATCTCCCAATAAACGAATCTGGCCCATATGTGGCAATTAAATCGGTCGTAATACTTAAACCAGCAGAGCCTGAAATAGGGCGTATAAGTGCTAGTGGAACAATTTCTGCTGGAACATGGATCAAATCTAACATTGGCTTCATTACCGATATCATTGCATCTAACGCACCTGAAGACCGGAATATAGAAATAGACACAAGCATTCCAACCATAAACGGTAAGATGGAAATTGCAATTTGAATCCCTTCTTTTCCTCCCTCAACGAACGATTCATACGTCGGTACTTTCTTTATTGTGCCATATAAAAGGATAAAACCAATTACACAAGGAATTACCCATAAAGAAATTGTATTTACAATACTCATTTTTTCCGCCCCTTTCTACTCCTTCTTCGGTAAAAATAGCGGTCAATCCAAATTGCTCCAATCATAGAAAGTACTTGTGCAATAAATGTTACCCCAACAATTTCAGTAGGATTCGCTGATTCATACGTCATTCGAATGGAAATGACTGTCGTAGGAATTAATGTAATGGCTGATGTATTTAATGCTAGAAACGTCACCATAGAACGGCTCGCCGAATCCTTTCCTCCATTTAACTCTTTCAGTTGTTCCATCGCTTTAATACCAAGAGGGGTTGCTGCATTACCTAGACCAAAAAAGTTTGCCATCATATTTGATAGAATAAATCCCATGGACGGATGATCCTTTGGTATTTCTGGAAACAACCTTTTTACTATCGGCATAAAAAGTGTAACTAATTTTTTTAACAATCCGGCTTCCTCTGCAATTTTCATTAAACCGAGCCAAAATACTAAAACACTAATAAGTCCTATACAAATCGTTACCGCATCTTTTGCTCCGTCAAATACAGCTTTATTCACTTCTTCCATCGTGCCATTTATCATGGCGTATACAATCCCAATGACAGCCATCGCTACCCATACGAGATTAACCATCGTTCCCAACACCTATCATGTAAGAAAAAATTTCTTTCACATTATTCCAGTAAAGTCCCGTTGTAGCTACTAACTTCCGTTTACTATAAAATAAATTCCGTTCTCCAACTTTTTCATTACCAACATAAATGTCTGTCTTCCCAACCTTTACTCCATCCGTAAGTTTTGTACTTTTATGGAGTTCAACTTTTAATACTACGTTCTTTTTTTCTTCTTCAGTTAACGGTACCGAAAAACTATTTTTCGTATAAACATGGTTGGCATACTTCTTTTCATTTATTTCAGCAATTGCTCCTTGTCCTAAAACTTTCGTTTGTTTGAAACGTTCAAAACCTTTATCAAACAAATTCATATGATCATCCCAATCACTAGAGGCACTCAAAGTTACGACAATTAAATCTAGTCCATCTTTTGATGCCGTTGTCACAAGCGTTCGCCCAGCTTTCTTCGTAAAGCCTGTTTTTCCTCCTGTTGCAAATTCATAATAAGACGTTACCAGCTTATGTTTATTTTTCCACGGGTAATCCCAAGAATCTGATTTATATGTTTTGGTTCCAAAGATTTTCTTAAATGTCTCGTTTCCCATTGCATATTTCGTTAATAATGCCATATCGTAAGCCGACGAATAATGTGATCCATCTCCATCTAAGCCATGAGGGTTTGAGAAGTGCGTATCTTTCATTCCAATTTCTTTCGCTTTTTGATTCATTAAATATACGAATCCATCTATACTCCCACCCACACTTTCAGCAATTACTTGCGCTGCGTCATTACCAGATCTAAGCATGAGTCCGTATACTAAATCTTCTAACTTCACTTTTTGTCCAGGCTTTAAATAGATTGCCGATCCTTCCACCCTCACCGCTTCATTACTAACTGATACCATTTCTTTCATCTTCCCTGATTCAGCAGCTAATAAGGCGGTCATAATTTTTGTTATACTAGCAATTTTTTGAGGCTCATGTTCTGCTTTTCCGTATAATACACGACCAGACTGTTGCTCCATTAATACAGCATTTCGAGCACTGACATTGCTGTTCATCTTTGCATATGTAGGAATCGGCATAACGCTTGCATACATCATAAGAAGCGTAATGATTACACAAATTCGTCTCATATTTCCCCCCACGTCCTTTTGGCACTTTTTGTACAAGTGTATGCTTGGCCTTTTAAAATATGAACGAAATCTTCCTTCTACTTCCATTAAAAAAGACGCAGAGAATTTGCGTCTAATATGGTGTCCATTCAATTTGTTTCGCAGTTTCAAACCTTTTTTCTACATCAGGCCAATTTACAACATTCCACCAGTTTTTAATATATTCATCTTTTCGATTTTGGTATTGTAAATAATACGCATGTTCCCAGACATCTAGTACAAGGAGCGGTATCGTATCCCATTGTGTAAATAATTGATGAAGTGTACTTTGCAAAATTTCTAACCTTCCAGACCGGGGTACCCAAACGAGAATTGCCCAGCCTGAACCTTCTACTTTAGAGGCCGCTTCTGTAAAATGTTTTTGGAAACGTAAAAAGCTCCCAAAATCTTGTTCAATTTGTTGTGAAAAATCTCCTCTTGGACTTCCACCACCGTCTTTTTTCATGTTATTCCAAAATATCGTGTGTAAGTAATGACCTGACCCATGAAAAGCCGCTTCCCTTTCCCAATGCTTAATTAAATCAAATTTATTTGTTTTTCTCGCTTCTTCCATCATCTTCTCTGCTTTATTTAACCCTTCCACGTAACTCCGATGATGTTTATCATGATGTAACATCATAATTTCTTTAGAAATATACGGTTCTAATGCATTATACGGATAAGGTAATGGCGGGAGTGTATGTCCTCCAATTGGGACAGCTCGTTCACTATCCCCTCTTTCATATAATTCATATTCCTCTTCTTCTTGCATAAATACTTCCTGCAAGTGATGCTGAATATGTTCTACATCATCGCTTATTTCATACATAAACTCTGCATCTGTTTCATACTCATGCTCTTTCATACGCTCTAATAACGTCTGAATTTTATAAGCAAGCATATGGACATCATACACTTCCATTGCGCGGCTATCTAATACGTGAAGAACACTTTCACACCAATTTTCTACTTCATGAAAGTAATCTGTAAATACACCTTGCTGATTCATGTTGCACCTCCCTAATGCTATCCACTTAACTATATTCAATGAAAATCCCTTATATAACTGTACAAAAGGAAAAGAAGCTAAGTCACCTTAGCTTCTTTTCCTCAATCAATATTTGTGTAACATCTTTGTCTGATAATCCGTCTCATAATATTCTAGTTCTTCACGCATCAATTGAAATTTACCTTCTAAACTCTTCATCACCTGCTCCAAAGATGCAGGTGGTGTTTGTTGAAAAACGATAGAATTTTTCCCTGTATATGCAGACCGACTATTTTCATACCAATGATCACTCTTCGGTGAAAAAAACTCTGCAATTACTTGATGGTAAATCTTATATAAAATTTTTTCAGCTGCTGTTTTTCGAAATGGCTGGCTATTCAACAAAACAAAACATGCATCCTGTCCTTCTTCGCAAAAAACGAGAAGTCGTCTCATTGATGCTAATACCCCTTTATAATATTGCTCATTCCCTGCTGGTGTTTCCTCTAATAAAGAAGGTAACGTATGATAATTTACATAATTAGTTATCAAATTAATAGCATCTTCTAAAAATATAGAAACTTGTTCTGTTTGATTTTCAACCATCAAATTAGACATTTTTCTCTCTCCTTTGCCATTTCACGCTATTTCTACTCTTTTATTTTTATGTAATTCAGCCAATATTTCTTGTACTTTCGACACCGTTCCCTCATCAAAATATTGTTGAAATTCTTCCATATTATTTAAATACAAACGTTTTTGCGCACGAAGCTCCTTATCTTTCACTAAACAACATATCGCTACAATATCACGCAAATATATGTTTTGTTCTTCTACTTTATACACTGGATTTCCTTCAAAAGGAGTAATTTCTTGTAAAACTTCTTCAAAATATCGAACGTATACAACCGAAAAAGTTTTCTCTTTACCATTTAATATATATGTCACTTCAGATCTGTTAAAAAAATCTTCTGATGTATTAGGTTTCGCTTTTTCTAACTCATATCCTACGTAACCTTTTATAATCATATACTCCCCTCCCCCTCTTTCATCTTATTCTAACTTAATTTTCTGATAAACAAAATATTCTTTTAAATATACCTATATAAAAAATAGCTCGCCTATACAGGAATTTACCTTTTTATTTTTCTTGAAGTTTGTCATAATAATATTATTGTCTCAGTTTTCTTATACAAGGAGAGTTGTATTTATGTCGTTTTCATGGAAACGTTTCTTACAAATCGGGAAAATTGTCTTCCCATTTGTTGTATTAACAATTGTATTCTTTCAAGCAAAAAAAGAATTAGCGGGCATTTCTTTTTTAGAAGCGATTGATACAATTAAAAACATTCCAACTGGAGGAGTCTTTTTAGCAATTACACTTGGTGCATTCGCTGTATCAACAATGTTCTTTTATGACTATGTTATGCTTCGTTACTTAAAAGCTGATATCCCTGTCCAAAAGATTTTCCGTATCTCGTGGATTGCTAATACTTTAAATGGATTTATCGGGTTTGGTGGTCTTGTTGGAGCCGGCGTACGCACAATGCTTTATCGTCCATATATAAAAGAAAATGGAAAACTTATTAAAAGTATCGCTTGGATGACAACTGCCTTTATTAATGGATTAGCCATTCTTTCATTTCTTGGTCTCATCGGAATATTAGACACGAGATTTATTTTGCATGAAAAACCATGGCTATGGCCTGTTCTTATCTTCTTCGCTCTTTTCGTCCCTATATATATCGGATTTTCTAAATTAAAAAATAGAAAAGCGACGCAAACAGAGGAACAAGAAGAAGAGGAGAAAAACCCAACTGTTTTATACTCATTAGTTTCATTAGTCGAGTGGGTATCCGCTGGTATTGTTATGTACGTCATATTACTATTATTTGGCATTGAAATCGAATTCCAAAAGTTTTTAGGCGTATATGTTATTGCTGCTTTAGCTGGTGTCGTTAGTCTTGTTCCTGGTGGCCTTGGATCATTTGATCTTGTCTTCTTAACTGGGCTTGGGCAATACGGCATCGATACAGGTGTTTTACTCCCTGCTATGTTATTATATCGTCTCGTCTATTACATCTTGCCCTTCTGCCTTGGTCTCATTTTTGCAGCTTTTGAAATGACAGGAGTAGCCATTAAAAAGTTTGAAGATAAACCTTTTATTGCGCCTGCATTAGAGACAACTGGTGTTATATGGACTTTGCAGCGTGACTTTCTAGGAAAGTTAGGTTCTTGGGCATCTGCTGCTTTAACAGTATTTGCTGGCTTAATGGTTATTTTATCAACCATTCTACCGACAAGTATAAATCGGGCACACGCCTTACATATTCTAGCTCCAAAACATCTTATTCAATTTTCTTTTAGCTTATCGCTAACATTCGGTATTCTCCTCCTCATTCTTTCGCGGGGGATATATTACGGAACAAAACGTTCTTATTATATGACGATTGTTTCTTTAATTGGAGCGGCTATTTTTAACACACTAAAAGGAATTGATGTTGAAGAAACTTTTATTTTATTAATCGTACTCGCTGTATTGTATATGCTTCGTAAAAGGTTTGTACGTGAGAAAATGGAAGTCTCACTTTCCGATATCGTAAAAGTTTTTATATTCCTACTTGTAACGTTATATTTATATAAAAACTTAGGTATTTTATTTGCAGGTGCAAAAGAAGCTTTCAAACCTGATTTTGTCGTTCGTAATATTACACAAGTGAAACGAAGTGCATTAGCAGCTGCCTTTTTTGTTCCTACTTTTTTACTAATTGGTTCACTCATTGCAAATCGTTATCGAAATGAATTTCCCGGGCAACCAGCTAATGATAAACGATTACAAAACTTCTTAGATAAACATGGTGGAAATGTACTTAGTCATTTAGGTTTTTTAGGAGATAAACAGTTCTTTTTCAGTAGTGATGGAAAAGCACTCATTCTCTTCTCAATAACTGGAAAACGACTTATTGTACTAGGTGATCCAATTGGGGACCCTTCCTCCTATCGTACTGTATTGCAAGAGTTTTTAGCTGAGGCTGATCGATTTGGATACATTTGTGTATTCTATCAAATTGAAAGTAAATGGATGAGTTTATACCACGATTTTGGTTATAACTTCTTTAAGCTTGGTGAAGAAGCTGTTGTTGATTTAAATACCTTTACAATAACAGGAAAGAAACGCGCTGGCATGCGAGCTACTTTCAACCGTTTTGAAAGAGAAGGCTATACATTCTCTATTCATGAGCCACCTTTCTCCGACGAATTATATGAAGAGTTAAGAAAAGTTTCAGATGCATGGCTTGGTGGAAAAAAAGAGAAAGGTTTTTCACTCGGATACTTCGATCGTGAATATATTAGTCGCGCTCCTATCGCAACATTATCTGATTCGGATGGAAAAATTATTGCATTCACAACATTCATGCCTGTATATCAAAACGGATCATTATCTGTCGATTTAATGCGATATTATCCAGATGCGCCTAGCGGCATTATGGACGCAATTTTCATCCACTTATTCCAGTGGGCAAAAGAAAATGAATACCACTCCTTTAATATCGGTATGGCACCACTTTCAAATGTTGGTTTATCCACACAGTCTTTCTGGTCTGAACGAGTGGCTGCTGCAATCTTTAATAACGTTCGTTATACGTATAGTTTCAGCGGATTACGACATTTTAAAGAAAAATATAAACCAGCATGGAGCGGTAAATATTTAGCATTTAGAAAGAATCATTCTTTACCAATTACAATGCTCTCTGTAACAAAATTAATAGGAAAAAGAAAAAACAGCTAAATTCTTAGCTGTTTTTTCTTTTTTGAACTTGTACAATAAATTCTTTTTCATACTTCTTACCATTTATATAGAAATTCCCCCACATTTTATACGTGCCCTCGGCAGGAAATGTAATTCGGTATTGTAATTGTTCATCCGTATCTACAGGCATAGCGTATAAAAAATTCTCCTTCGTTTCATCCACTATATAGAGTGACTCTACTTCTCCTCTCTCTGAATGCAATTTCAATTTTTCACCCTTTTTCGCTTGAAACTGAAATGTTAACGTAACTGGTTCATTCGGATGTAATGCGCCAAATAAAAGAGAAACTTCATACTCTCCTATTTTTTTTGTAAGTACACTGTCGATTGGAAATTTCACTTTTTTCTTATTGTTCTCCTCTTTCGTTCTACCAAAATTCTTCCTAGCGAATGACTCTACGGACTTATTTTTATCTTCGTATAAAAATATTGTATATTCTTCGTCTTTCGCTATTTTGGAAGATAACTTATATGACCCGTTCCCTGCAAATGTGGGTTTAATTTGTTGTATGTTTTTTAACTGTCCATCTACAATCACTGCCCGCATTTGATCATTTACACCACGAATTTCATTATTCTTGTTGTTTAACAACTGAAATACAATATCTACTTTCTCATTTCCCTTTCCATTTGAAACATCCCACTTTACTTCCTGAACATCTCCTACAGTCTCTTCGTTTTTTTGATATTTTTTTATGTAAAATCCTCCTGCCACAATAAGTACTAACGCAATAAGCCCGATGACAAGATTTTTCAAAACATCACCTACCATTTTTATTGTCTCTATTCATACAAAACTTCTTAAGATATATATTCTAGATTATGATTTATGAAATCCTCCTATTTTGCACATATTACAAATAATAAAAAGATTTTAATTGAAAGGATTCATAGTGTATAATGCAAATGATATTGATTTCTATCAATACATTATAAGGAGGACTTTTTTATGAGTGTACATATCGAAGCAAAACAAGGCGAAATCGCTGAATCTATTCTATTACCTGGTGATCCATTACGTGCAAAATATATCGCTGAAACATTTCTAGAGGACGTTACTTGCTATAATAATGTGCGTGGTATGTTAGGTTTCACTGGAACTTATAAAGGAAAACGTGTATCTGTTCAAGGTACAGGTATGGGTGTTCCTTCTATTTCTATTTATGTAAACGAATTAATCCAAAGCTACGGAGTTAAAAATTTAATTCGCGTTGGAACTTGCGGTGCAATTCAAAAAGATGTAAAAGTTCGTGATGTTATTATCGCAATGACGGCTTGTACTGATTCTAATATGAACCGTTTAACATTCCCAGGATTTGATTTTGCACCAGCTGCAAACTTTGACCTTTTAAAGAAAGCTTATGATGCTGGAACTGAAAAAGGATTACACGTTCGTGTCGGTAACGTTTTAACAGCAGATGTGTTTTATCGTGAAAGCATGGACATGGTTAAAAAACTTGGAGATTACGGTGTATTAGCAGTAGAAATGGAAACAACTGCTCTTTACACATTAGCAGCGAAATACGGTGTAAATGCATTATCTGTATTAACAGTTAGCGATCACATCTTCACTGGCGAAGAAACAACATCTGAAGAGCGTCAAACTACATTTAACGAAATGATTGAAATCGCTTTAGATGCAGCAATTCAACAATAATACACTAAAGAACTTGTCATACGTCTGGCGAGTTCTTTTTATGTGACTTTTTATAAATAACTACTTTATAAAGAGACAGATTTCTCCCCTCTACTTTCTTGTAACGTTTGTTATAATAAAGTGAAACTTTAATCAGTGGAGGTTTTTTCCATCCCCCACTGATTATTAGTTGAACCAATCGGATTTTACGGGCAATTGATTTCCCACTTAACTCCCTTGTATTCGCCGAATTTTGAAGTGGGAGTCTTATTGCCCGTTAAAGCGGGATAAAGAAATCATTTACAGTATTTCTCATAAGAGGTGACGTAGTGAAAAACAGAAGTATCGTCTTTAAACTATTTTTATTAACATCCACTTTATTTACAATCATATTCCTACTTTTTTTCCTAGGACAATCTCTATTTTTAGAGAAATTTTATATTAATAAGAAAGTAAAAACAGTCCAAACTGCTTTTGAAAAATTCGTAGATAATTATGATAAAAGTGATAAAAGTTATGAGCAGGTTAGAAAACTAAAACAAGAATTTCATGATAAAACAAATGCCGATATGCAGTTTTTGGACTCTAACGGTATTATTAAAAGTGATAACAATTACTATATCGATGTATTTAATCCCAACAATAATAAACAGTATTCCATTCCACTCAATAATCTTTTAACACCAGAAGAATATAATAAATTCGAAAATTTAGGTTTAAAAAAAGATGTAATAATCAATGTTGATGGAGTCGTACAAGAGAATAATATAATCACACCACAAAAATTAGGAACGAATTATAATCAATGGCAGAACGAACATTTCTATTCGGATTTTCAGTCAATTAATGGTAACCCTTCTAAGAACAGACTTGCAAGCCGATACAAATCTACAACTCGAATCGTCTTTACAGGTGTTATAACTAAGTTACAGCTCCCATCCAAAGCTGAGGTTCGTCTTGCAAATGATATTGAAACATTACAAGCCGTTCAATATTTTGCTGATATGATTAGAGAGGGCACTTCTAACTCGAACCAATTAAGTACTTTCATATTAGATGGTGGAGAAAATATAAAAAATAGTATCTTTGTAAAACCGATTATAGAAAATGGAAGGATTACAGAATATGCTTTTGCGATAGCATCTTTGCAGCCTGTTAATGAAGCGATGCTCGTTTTAAAAGATTATTATGTCTATGCCTTAATCATCGTGTTTCTCGTAATTATTTTGTTATCCTTCTACTACTCAAAAATTATTGTAAAGCCATTAATTAAAATAAATCGTGTTACAAAAAAAATGGCTAATTTTGATTTCAGCGAGAAATTACCTGTTACAGCTGACGATGAAATTGGCGGGCTTTCTGGCAGTATCAATACATTATCTGTAAATTTAAAAGATCGAATCGATCGATTAAATGTTGCTAATACAAAGTTACAACAAGATATTGAACGTGAACGTCAATTAGAAAAAACAAGAAAAGAATTCATTTCTGGCGTATCACACGAATTAAAAACACCGCTAAGTGTAATTAGAAGTTTTGCAGAAGGAATTAAAGATGGTGTTAGTAAGGATACTTCGTATTATACTGATGTTATTTTAGAAGAAACAGAAAATATGAACAGGCTGATTGTTGAAATGTTAGAATTAGCAAAGTTGGAATCTGGTACTTACAAACTAGATATGACGACGTTCTCAATCGGTGAATTAACGCAACAAGTCTACACAAAATTATTATTTAGCATGGAAGAAAAACATTTACAAGTGAACATCGATGCAGACCCTTCTATACTTGTTACAGCAAATCGCAGTCGCATTGAACAAGTAGTTGTGAACTTACTAAGTAATGCAATCCGTTATACGCCAGAGGGAGAAAAAATACAAGTCTCCATTATAGAAGCAGAAGATACCGTAAAAGTCGAAATCGAGAATACAGGAAACCCTATCCCTGAAGAAAGTCTTGAAAAAATTTGGGATCGCTTCTATCGTCTAGATGCATCACGTAGCCGTCACACCGGAGGTACCGGTCTCGGATTATCTATTGTAAAAAACATTTTAGACCTCCATCATGCCGAGTATGGTGTGTATAATACGACTAACAGTGTTGTATTCTATTTCAATTTACAAAAAGTAAAAGAAGTCAAATAATTTGTCTTAATTTCACTAGGAGTTCACATGAAATTCACACTCTCCCTTTATAGTAAGAAACAAGTTAATCCTTTCCTTTACACATATAAAAGAGGAGAGTGCGTGAAATGAAACAAGCAGGACAACCTATTCAAAATGAAAAACAATTAGAAACTATCAAAAATATACTTTTACAATCTTCGAAACGTGATGGCTTATTATTCGTATTAGCTGTAAATTCTGGCTTAAAAGTAAGTGAAATCTTACAATTAAAAGTTAGTGATGTAATCGATGAAAATGAAAATGTTCGCCATTCCATTTTATTTTACAATGAAAAAGTGAAGAAACATAAATGGTTTGCTGTAAATGAAGACTTACAGCACGCAATCGAAGACTACATGAAAGAACGTAAAACTTGGAAACGTAATGAACCATTGTTAAAATCTCAAAAAGGAACAAAATCTATTACGAGACAACATGCATGGTACATTTTAAACAAAGCCGCAAAAGAAGTTGGATTAGAAGGGATTAGCTCACATACACTTCGAAAAACTTGGGGTTATTGTGCATACAAATCAGGTGTTGATATTGCGTTTTTACAACACTTCTTTGATCACAGTACTCCATCAAAAACTTTAAAGTATATCGGTATTGCTTAATAACTCTTATACATAAAAAAGGTTACCATTTTAAAATTTGGTAACCTTTTTTATATTTCGTATTCTCTTTTCTTGTCTCTCCTATACTGTAGTGGTACTCTAATAATAAGGGGGAGAAATTATGAACACACTTACAATTGAATTACCAAAAGAAACGGCTGAAAAACTTGATTTATTAAAACAAGCTTATGAAAAGAAAACAGGTGCTTCTATCTCTGAGAGCACTCTCGTTCAAACACTTATCTCAAAAGAATTTATCCAAGCGATAACTCCTTTTGATTTACAACAATTCGTCAATGGAAAAGAACAGCATTAATCGCTGTTCTTTTTTTATCTCTATTTAAAATACACAAAGTTTTTTATATATTTTTAGAAAAACCATTGACAATGATAATGATAACCATTATCATTTATTATGAAGCCAACAATTGATGAATCAACCAAACACTCAGTAACATTGTTACCCCTCTTTTTCATATAGAAAGGCACTGTACATTCCCCCTGTTTGTACAGTGCCTTTCTTGTTTATTATCATTCAAAAAAATTTAATTGCTCCGGCTTCGGCTCACCATATGTAATGTTCATCATTTTCATAAGCTGTTTCACATTATCTGCTGCATCCCCACCTGAATTGTTGTTAAACAGTACATATATATCCTTTGTTTTCTTTTTTAATTGCTCTAGTCGTTCAACCCATTCTTCCAGTTCTTTATTGTTGTAGCGATATAAACAGCGAACCGCTCTCCAATTTTCCCCTTTCTCAAGCCAACCATGAACATTTCGACCGTGAAAACGTATTAATGCCATGTCTGAATTCGTAACCTCTAACACGAGTGGCACAGAACCTATCCCAGCCTGTGGTTCATCACAAATTGTATGAATCCATTTCTCCTGTTCTAGAAACTGTAACGTCTTATCTCTCATTTCTGGATAAAACCATGTTTGATTTCGAAATTCTATTGCACATGGTAAACCTTCCATTTTTTCTTTCGTATATCGAAGAAAATCTACATTTTTCTTTTTGCAATCAAACCATGGTGGATATTGAAATAAAATTGTTTTTAATTTATCAGCTTCTATTAAAGGAAGAATAGACTGTTTATACACATCAAACATCTCATCGAACCTAGAAAAAGGAATTTCACCTTTCATATGTCCTGTCATTCCTTGATACGCTTTTACGACAAAAGAAAAATCTTTCGGCGTTTCCATTGCCCATTTTATATAATTTCGTGCAGGTTGCATTGCGTAAAATGAACTATCCACTTCCACAATAGGAAAATACTCGCTGTATGTTCGTAATTTATTTCTATTTTCATAGGGATTTATGTATAAAGAATCATGATCTCCCCATCCTGTCACTCCAATAAACAGCACATATACCCCTCCCTTTTTAACTTCATCTTCTATTCACTTTGCATCATGTAGCCTTTTCTTTAAGGGTATCCTTATAAAAATATGATATACTATATGGAAGAATTTTTAAAATGAGGGGTTATTTATTTATGCTTCCAAACGATGCTACTGTATCTCATGAAAAACGAATTGAAGAACTAGAAAATAAAGTACGTTTTTATGAAGAACTTGTGAATCAATTACCACATCATTTCACATACAAAAATCCACATATTGGTTTACGAATAAAGAAAACTAGAACGACTCATTCCATTCAAGAAATACCAAAAGAGAATAAAGAGGCTCATTTTCAACTTACTTGTGATTCATTATTTTTATTTGAACAACTTGAAAAACACTTTGTACATATTTTTGATGCCTTTTCACATCATGTAACCTTTATCGATAGTAAAGGGAATATTACTTTATGTAATCAAGTTGCTGCAGATGATTTCGGTATAATACGAAATGATATTATCGGAAAACCGATTCCACAATTACTAAACTTGCCGGAAGAAAAAATTAAAGCGATTGAAACATTAAAAACGGGAACAGAAATATATAATGAAGAAGTTTTAGACAAAAACTATGGCATTATAAATAACCGAATTATTCGCGATTATAACGGGGAGATTTTTAGAGTTATTAGTGTCTTTCATTATTTAAATACAGAACGTGATGCAGAGAAGTTTTCGTTAGCAGGGCGAATCGCAGCTGGAATTGCACACGAAGTACGAAATCCTCTTACAACAGTACGAGGATACTTACAATTTTTACAAGAAAGCGTTTCTCCATCAAATAAAGAGTTATTTAAAAACTTGCTTATCCCTGAATTAGATCGTGCAAATAATATTATTACAAAATTTTTAGCCATTTCAAAAACACGGGAATTTACAAGAGAACCGTTTCCCATCAATACATTTTTACGTGACTATATTCAACAGTTACTAGCTAGTGAAGTTTCCTTGCATAATATTTCAATTGATTATAACTTCTCTAATGAATTAGATGATATTTTAGTCAATATTGATCGACATGAACTTGTTCAAGTGTTTTTAAATCTATTTCAAAATGCCGTCGATGCTCAAGGCGACAAACCTCTTTCTATTCAAATTACTAGTTATCGCCTTAATAACTTCATTCGGATTACTTTCACAGATAATGGAATTGGTATTCCTCCAGCTATTCCAGAATATATCTTTGACCCATTCTTCTCAACGAAGGATTCGGGAACAGGACTAGGCTTGTCAGTAACAAAAAAAATCATCCAAAATCATAACGGCACATTAAAAATGACTAGTAATGAAGATGGTACAACTTTCACTATTTCAATTCCAATCTTACCTAAAACAACCCTTGAAAAATTAAATCAATGTAAATAGAGGACTAATCCACGAACTACATGCCAATTGTTAAACACTCCCAACAATTAGCATGTAGTTTTTTATGTTGCACTTTTCTTCTTTACATTATATAAACCTTTCTCTATATCTTACTTATTTCTTTCGTAGGTGGGCCAATTTCTTATTTTTTTAGAAATGGTAGTTTGTCCATCACGAATTTAGTATAAATTTCATTTTAATATATAGTAATGACTAATGATTCTATGAAAGAAAAGAATGAAAAGATGAACAATAAAAATAAAGGAAAAGTATTTTATGGTAATGATTGTTGCGAAGTAAGAGCATGTAGCCATATTAACATCCCTAAGTCAGAACTTACAGAATTTGTTAGACTTCTTCAAGCTCTTGGTCAAGCTATTCAAGCTGTCTTTCAAAACCCTTCTCAAAATAATATCGACAACTTAATCGCGGCCCTAAATAATCTACAAAAATTCCTTAATTGCTTAGATTTATCTCCAGCACAAAAACAAATTGGAAATTCTATTATTGCTAATCTATTAACTATTTTAAGAACAACACCTTTCTCATGCGGAGCATTGTACGTTGAGCTACAAAGTCTGCTTAATTATTTACTGTATATCGCTAAATTATTCAAAGTAGATTGTTGTACGATCGACAAATTAGTTAAACTTATAACAGAAATCCAAACTATCCTAGTTCAATACGGATCAGGTTGCCTTGGAGGGGGAGCAACAGGTGCTACTGGTGCTACTGGACCTCAAGGGCCAGCGGGCGCAACAGGTGCTACTGGTGCTCAAGGACCAGCGGGTACTCCAATTCCTGTAACTATCGCTGCAATTGGAAACTCCAATCCACAAACTATATCTCCTGGAACAAACCTCCAATTCAATCAAGTTTTTGAATTAACTAATATCTCTTTCAACGATACTTCAGATACTTTAACAATTTTAGAAACAGGAGTATATGATATTAGTTTCTCAGCGTCTACAACTTTCCCAGGATCTTCACCATTTGGATTCGGTATTTCATTCAATGGTCAACCACCTACTCGTAATTTCTCAACTAATGTTATCGGTAGTGCTGTTTCGTTCTCTACAATCGTTACTTTACAAGCTGGTACAACAATTTCTATACAGCCTACGGCAAACACTATTTCTATTCCTAACACAGGCGATACAACTGCAACACTATCTATATTCCGAATTTACTAATTTTCACTCAATAAGTATATTGATAATTGTATGTATTGATTAACCGTGCATTAAATCTCTCTTTATATAGAAAGGAGCACTTATTTGGGAGGATAAGTGCTCCTTCTTTACGTTTCTTTACCTCAAATTTACTCTATCTTAATCCTCATTTTGTATGATAAATAGTGAAGTCAAAGATATGAAAGAGGGATGAAAATGAGAGTTATGTCACTAATACGCATTTGGATTGCTCTTATGGTATGCATTATTTTATGTGTAGGATTTTTTTTAACTCTAAAATATTCCACTATTTCAAAAGCAGATAGAAAAACTGTTCCATACAAAATTTTGTATACGAAACAAAGCAACATCCCTTATTCCAATGCAACAAAAAATGAAAAGAAAGTTATAACGGGAATGCTTATTACGAAAGCTTCTAGTTCCGAAGCGTTACTTCAAATTGCTGAAACGATTAAAGATCAGTATACAAATAAAAAAATCGATGAAATTACACTTTCTATCCACAATGAAAATAATGGTAATTACGAAGAAGAATTACCTTACGAACCTATTAGTAAAGGAAAAATAATTGTCACATACGATTCTCAATCCTTTGGCAATACGAACATTATACTTAACGAGTAGTAACTAGTACGGAGAAGGGATAATTTCAATCGTTTAAAATTCCATTTTGTTTTTCATACAAAAAAGAGGCGAATTTCATTATTCGCCTCTTTCTTTTACCAAAATGAAGGAATCCATTCTTTCACTTTATCAATCCACTCTTGTTGCTCTTTTTTTCTTTGTTGTTCCTCTTCTTTCCTTCTCTTCTCTTCTTCTTTTCTTCGTTTTTCCTCTTCTATTGTAGTCAATTGTTTTTTATAATCAGCCTCAGATATGAGCGATAACTGAAATGCTTTTTGAGCTGGATTTGCGTTCGCTTTTTTCATAATATCCCGGAACATTGTCGTCGTAATTTGACTACCACCCGGAACATAATGATCGCTATCTGTTTTATCATATCCTACCCAAATCGCACCTACCAAATCTGGTGTGTATCCAACAAACCATGAATCCTTTGCGCCGGTGCTTGGGCCATTTACAATTTGAGTAGTTCCTGTCTTACCGGCCGTATCAACATTATTAACTTTCGCCTTTTCGCCCGTTCCCTTTTCGACAACGCCTTTTAATAAATATGTCATCTTTTGAGAAGTTTTCTCGCTTGTCACTCGTGTCTCTTTCTTATACCACTTTCCAATCGTTTCACCTTCCGCATTTTGTATCTCTCTAATCGCATGAGCTTCCACTTGAACACCATCATTTGCAAATGTACTATACGCTTGAGCCATTACAAATGGGGATGTTCCTACATGCATACCGCCTAAAGCGATTGGATACGTACGATCTTCTGGCACTAATGGAATACCAAATCGCTCTAAAGATTTCAATCCTTTATCTAATCCAATCTGTTCCAATAGCCAAACAGCCGAAACATTGTACGACTTTGCCACAGCTTCATACATTGTCACATCACCGTGAAAAGTATGATCGCTATTTTGTGGTTTATATTCTTTAATATTAAATGGTTCATCTTTCAATATATCGTATACTTCATACCCTTGCTCTAACGCGGGTACATATACAGCTAAAGGCTTTAACGTTGAGCCAGGTTGTCTTTTTAATTGGGTTGCATGATTAAACTGTAAAAACTGGTACGGTCCTCTCCCTCCAACTAAAGCTGGTACACCACCTGTTTTTGGATTCATAAGAACTACACCCGTTTGCATCAGTTGGTCTGAGCCATTATCTTTGAAATAACTATCATTATTCACAACGTCTTCTACAGCCTGTTGTTTTTTCGGGTCAAGCTCTGTATAAATACGATAACCACCCGCTAAAATTTCATTTTGTGTCAATTCGTATTTGTCCATCGCTTCTCTAACAATATAGTCTACATATTGAGAATATTTTCCCTTGTATTTATCATCCACACCACGTTTTAATACAAGACCACTCTCTTTTTCTTTATTATACTGTTCGTCAGAAATATACCCTTGCTCTTTCATTAAGCTTAATACGACATTACGTCTTTCAATTGACTTGTTAAAGTTTTTATAAGGTGAATATGCAGATGGTGCTTTAATCAAGCCTGCAATCGTTGCAGCTTCTGAAATTGATAAATCTTTTACATCTTTATCAAAATAAGATTTTGCTGCCCTTTTTATACCCCAAGCACCTTCCCCAAAATAAATTTGATTCATATACATTTCAATAATTTCATCTTTTGTATAAGTACGTTCTATTTTTTTTGTTAAAAAGTATTCCTTTATTTTACGAGAAAATGTACGATCTTGTGTCAGAAATACATTCTTCGCAAGCTGCTGTGTAATTGTACTTCCCCCTGCTACAACTTCTCCTGCTGTAATATTTTTAAAAACCGCACTTATAATTCCACTATAATAAATACCATGATGGTTAAAAAATTCCTTATCTTCTACTGCAACAATTGCCTGAACCATAATATCAGGAATATCTTTTCTTTTAACGCCTTCTGTTTTCGAAGAAGCTAATTTAGTTGCGACCTCATTATTTGCATCATAAATTAAAGTCGGTTGTGGAACAGCTTGTTTTAATTCAGATATGTCTTGAATGGAAATTATTATATTTACAGCAATAAATAGAGTAACGAGTACACTTCCCAATACAATTAATGAATTACGAAGTTTCTTCCTCTTATTGAACCACTCAAGCATTTTTTTAAAATGAGTGTTCTTCAATTTCATTCGTTCACTTCCTTCATTTATTTACACTCTTCTTTTTAAAAGGAAGAATACACCGCCTTTTAAATTTATTATAATAACGTAGTCATTCCTATAGTGTAAAGCTTTTCTTTTGCATTCATACTTTTTGCAAGAAAAGGACATTCTACAAGTAAGATATTCACTATTGGATATTAATATTATTAATAGAACAACGAGAGTTATGTTAAGTTTTTGTAAACTTTTCGATAAAATGTTTTAAAAAACGACAGTTTTTTGTTAGAATTGATTAGCCAATATATTTTACATATATTACTTTTGTGGGGGTAACAATAATGGTCTTTAAATCAAAAAAAGATAAATTTTCTGAAATGTTAATGAATGTTTCCGAAAATTTAAAAGAAGGCGCGCAGTTTTTCGTGGAGTATAAAATTAAAAATGCTAGCGATTTAAAAGAGTTTTCTATGCGCATGAAAGAGTATGAGTCAAAAGGTGACTCATTTATTCACGAAATCATTATGGAGTTAAACAAAGCGTTTATCACTCCGATTGAGCGTGAGGACATCCTACAACTTGCAATGAGTATGGATGATGTATTAGACGGATTAGATCACAGTGCTGGTCTGTTCGAAATGTATTCTATTACAGAAGCTGATGAATACATGATTAAATTCGTAGAAGCAATTAATCAATGTGCGATTGAGATTGCAAACTCTGTTGAATTAATGTCTAACAAAAAATTAGTCGACATTCGTACAAATGCGATTAAGATTAAGGATTATGAATCACAGTGTGATGATATTCGCCGTCATGCGATTAAGCACTTATTCTCTCGTGAAAAAGATCCGATTAAGATTATTCAATTTAAAGAGATTTACGAAGAGCTTGAAGAAGTAGCTGATAGCTGTCAAAGCGTTGCAAACGTATTAGAAACAATTATTATGAAGAACGCGTAAGGAGTTTGATCATGGATACACTCTTGATACTGACCGTTTTAGTAGTCATTTGCGCTTTAGCTTTTGACTTTATCAATGGATTTCACGATACAGCAAACGCTATTGCAACGGCTGTTTCAACGAAAGCTCTAAAGCCTAGACATGCCATTATTATGGCGGCTATTATGAACTTTTTAGGCGCAATGACATTTACAGGTGTAGCAAAAACGATTACAAAAGATATCGTTGATCCATTCGCCTTACAAAATGGTTCTCTTGTAATTTTAGCTGCTTTGCTTGCGGCAATAGCTTGGAACTTAATTACTTGGTACTACGGTATTCCAAGTAGTTCTTCGCATGCAATTATCGGCGCAATCGCAGGTGCTGCAATTGCGGCCGCTGGGATTAGCTCGCTAAATCTTAAAGGATTCATTAAAATTATTGAAGCTTTAATCATTTCACCGATTATCGCTTTTGTTATTGGTTATATCGTATACAGTATTTTTAAAGTAGTATTTAAAAACTTTAACTTAACGAAAACGAATAAGAACTTCCGTATATTCCAGATTTTCACTGCAGCATTACAAGCCTACACACACGGTACGAATGATGCACAAAAAGCAATGGGGATCATTACGATGGCACTTATGGCTAATAACTATCATACTTCTAGCGATATCCCGTTCTGGGTACAATTATCTTGTGCTGTCGCAATGGGGCTTGGTACTTCTGTCGGTGGATGGAAAATTATTAAAACTGTCGGTGGACAAATTATGAAAATTCGTCCTGTAAATGGTGTAGCTGCCGATTTATCATCATCACTTGTTATTTTCGGTGCAACATTCATTCACTTACCGGTTAGTACGACGCACGTTATCTCTTCTTCTATTTTAGGGGTTGGTGCTTCTCACCGTGTGAAAGGAGTAAAATGGGGAACTGCAAAACGTATGTTAATTACATGGGTTATTACACTTCCTATTTCAGCTTCTTTAGCTGCTCTGTTTTACTACCTATTACATTTTGTTTTCTAATCAAAAGTCGTCTTCCTTATTTTTCTAGGAAGACGACTTTTTTGTGAACAAGCCTATTTCTCATTAAAAAGCGTGTATAATAATTGATGGATAAGTTATTTAGAGGAGTTGGCAATTTTGGAATACATCATGTTACTTTTCATCGGACTAATCGCCGGAACAGTCGGCAGCCTAGTTGGGCTTGGAGGCGGAATTATTATTGTTCCGTTATTAATTGGATTACACAGTTTATCACCACAACTTGCAGTAGGGACTTCTATGGTAACAGTCGTTTTCACAGGACTATCTTCCACCCTTACTTACATGAAGCATAAGCGAGTAGATTATAAAAGTGGACTTATTTTATTTATCGGAAGCGGCCCTGGTGGTATTATCGGATCATGGGCAAATAAATTTTTAAACCAAGACACATTTTCTTTATACTTTGGGATTTTCCTTATATTCGTCTCAATTCTACTTATGCTCCGAGACAAATTAAAACCTCTTTCCCTCTCAAATACGTCTGTAATTAAGCGTTCTTTTACAGATAATGATGGAAATACTGTACACTACCAATTCCCACCGTTTCTTGCTATCTTTATCGCCTTTATAGTTGGGTTTATATCTGGATTATTTGGAATTGGTGGCGGTGCCTTACTTGTTCCAGCAATGATGCTTCTTTTTGCATTCCCAGCACATATTGCAGTAGCAACTTCAATGTTCATCGTATTTCTATCAGCAATTGTAAGTTCTGCAACTCACATCTCACTTGGAAATGTCAGCTGGATTTATGCATTAATCCTGATTCCGGGTGCATGGATTGGCGGAAAAATCGGGGCTTACATTAATACAAAACTAAGTGGTAACGCCGTAATTAATTTATTACGTATTACGTTGATTATTCTTGGAACTAGATTAATCATTATTTCCCTTTTATAACGTATTCTTTTTAGAATGCGTTTTTCTTATACACATGAATATAAAAATCCTCCGAGGAGAACAAATAAAATTAAACAAACACATAATAACATATAATTTGAAATATGTACTTTCTTCAAGTTGACCACTCCTATAACTGCGACTGTTATCTTTATGATAGCGAAAAAATAGTTCACTTGCAGTTACAGAGTGCTAACAATGCAAAATCAATTATTACAAATTTTATCCTTATATTTCATTTCTTTGTATATTCTATCGATTTAATAAAAAAAGATGTCATATTGACATCTTTTTTAATGAAGAAGTGACCACCCCATGAAGTCTTCATGTACTTGGCACGCCCTCTTATCGTTTCGATCATATAATTCAGCATAGCTATCTGTTTCTTCATCATAAGCCATCGTATAAATAATTTGGCCGTCTACTTCAACGGATAAAACGACTCCACCTTTCATCTCTTCTACATGAATGATAGCATTCGCCGGAATTCTCATATCCGTCATTCTCATCGCATCTAACAATATACTAAACCCCCTACAGCGTATTCATTGCTAGTACTATTACACACTAAATAGTATACTACTGTAATAGCATACATTTCGTCAATGAAATTGCTGTTGAAATAGCATATTGTCTATATACATATACGCTAAAATAGAAGAAATAGAAACATATTAATGGGGGGCTAACATTGATTCTACACAAAGGAGATGTACTATTCCGTCAAGGCGAGGACGGTCCTTTATACTTTATAAAAACAGGCTTATTAAAAGTAGTTCGGCTAGAAGAAGACGGAACACCATTTTTATTCAACATTATCGTTCCAGGTGAAACGATACCTCATCATTCTTTAATTTCACCGAAAGAATATCACGGTACAGCTATCGCTTTAATAAAAACAGAAGTGGAACCGATCACTAGTAGTGAATGGTACGAGAGACTTCAAGCAAATCCCGAATCGTATGCTAACATCGCTATGCAATTACAATCTAAATTAAGAATGATGCAACAACGAATTGATCAATTGACAACCGTCTCTCCGAAAGAACGTCTTCATCGTTTACAAGAATGGTTCACCCTATATTTAGGTGACATTCCTATATATGAAATATTAACACAAACCGAAATTGGTCAACTGATAGGTATACGCCGTGAAACAGTAAACCGTTTATTACGAGAACAAATAAAAAACGAGGTAAAATAAATACCTCGTTTTTTTGCTTATTGTAAGCTTGTTGCTGGGCCGAAAAATTCATAATGAATATGCTCTTGTTTTACATCTAAATCAGTTAGTGCAGCATTTATATGCTTCATAAATGCTACTGGACCACAGAAATAAAACTCTGCTTCAGTTGTCGGAATAATAGTTTTTAACCATTCACTTTCAATGAAACCTTCTTTATCAAAGTTCTTCATTTCTAAATCTTTTTCAGTCGGTGCAGAATAACAAGTATATGCTTTAACTTGTTCATATTCATTTTCTACTGCCTTAACGTCTTCTTTCATTGCATGTGTATTACTATTTATTGCTGCATGAACAAAATATACATTACGTTTTGAATCTTGTTCAATTAACGTATTTAACATACTCATCATCGGTGTAATCCCTACTCCACCACTAATTAGTACAACTGGTAATGTTGAATCCATATTTAACACGAAATCTCCCGCTGGTGCACTTACTGGTAAAACATCTCCTTCTTTTACATGTTCATGTAAGTAATTAGACACTTTACCGTCTGGTGTATCTACACCTTTTTCTTTTTTTACACTAATACGATAATATTCTTTCCCAGGAGCATCGGATAAACTGTATTGACGATTATGTGTATATGTCTCACCTTCAATATTGATTTGAACCGTTACATATTGACCTGGGATGAATGAAGAAACTTTCCCTCCATCTTCAGGTTTCAAATAAAATGACGTAATAACATCGCTTTCCTTCACTTTTTTAACAATCACAAAGTTGCGGAAGTCTTTCCATCCACCTTCTTTATGTGCAGCTTCTTCATACATCTCTGCTTCAATGCTAATGAATGCATCAGCAATGACACCATATGCTTCTCCCCATGCGTTTAAAACTTCATCAGGTGCACCTGCGACCTCTTTAATGGCACGCAGTAAACATGTACCTACAATCGGGTAATGCTCTGCTTTAATACCTAAACTTCTATGCTTATGACCAATTTGTTTTACAACTGGAATAATAGCTTCTAAATTATCAATGTACGTTGCAGCTGCATAAACAGCATTCGCTAACGCTTGTTGTTGTCTTCCCTTTTTCTGATTTGTATGGTTGAAAATATTCAATAACTCCGGATGTTCCGAAAATAAAATTTCGTAAAATCTCGTTGTAATTTCAACGCCTTTTTCTTGTAATAATGGTACTGTTGACTTTACGATTTCAATTGTTTTTGCACTTAACATTGTATCCCACTCCTCTATTTCCTTAACTATTTTTAGTTTAGCTGAATCTTATAATGCAGATTGTGATTTTAATCACTATTAACACGGTGTTTTTGTGAATAATATATGAACATTATATTTACAAAAGAAAATAAGCTAACTAGAATTCTAGCTAGCTTATTATTTTGTTTGTATAGCTTGTTCAATTACTTTTATATCTTTCCCATCGCCAAACTCCGTATACCCCCAGATATTCGTTTCACCTCTATATTTATTTACGATGATATCCAAGTCATGATATACACGGTGGGCATACACTACATACTCAATATTTTGAAGTTCCACACCTTTTTTTACAATTTCATAGCTTCTATTTACATCGCGTTTTATTTTTTCATTCTTTATTTCCATATGTATATTTTTTAAAGATTGTTCTTGCTGTTGAAACCATTGCTTAAATTGATTCCAATCCCCATCTGTATAATTCTCTGCTTTACCGTAATTTAAGAAATTATTATAGCTTTCATGTGTCATTCGAATAAAATCTAGCACTTTTGTCTCTTCTTGCACATCTTCTATTTGAGCTATTGTATTTACCTCAGCAGGCTTATTCGCATAATGTAACAGCACATTCATAAGACTATAACTCGCAATAATCATCACGATAATAATACCTAATACATTTAACAATTTCTTCATATACAGAACTCCTTCTCTACTAAAAATATTACAACGTATGACTATACTTGTAACATTCTCTTGTAGAAATATAATTCCTGTATTAATTCTTCCTATCATTTCGACAATATTTTTCTATACATTTCTCGTTGGCAAATGTTCTTGTAAAACAATATATCCTTCATAAGCTGTGTAACCGAGTATAGCCATTAATCCAATATAACAAGCAAATACTGTCCATTTCGTTTTCGCATCCACTTTATAATAGTTTTCTTGTTGTTCCTTTTCTGTTTTCCATTCATTTAATTTTCTTTCTGACGCTTCAAATGCTTCCCTTATGTGAATTGTATACTCATCTTTTTCATCTTCATATGGAACATAATCTAACGGTTCGAACTTCGGTAAAAGATACTCTAACACTTCCATTTTTTGAAGTTCACCTATTTGTAACTCTTTTTCCCGTTTTCTTTGTCTTAATGCATTCATCTCATGATGCATCACGTATATAGTCCGATGTACAGCACCCGTTTCTTTTAATTCCTCTTCAAGCCTAGTAACATATTCTTTCATTCCATCAATTTTATGCCCTAATTCCTTAATCGGCTCATCTCTCTTTATTACTCTATATAACTCCATACAACCGATAATAACAATAAATCCTCCCAAAATACTTTTAAAGTAAATTGAATAGCCAAGTAATAAAATAAGGCCTGCTCCCCAAATTTTAGTACTGACAACTGAAATAATTCGCCCACCATCTAGCGGCGAAACGGGAATTAAATTAAAGAAATTAATCATACTTCCAAGCAAAATAACAAGCGCCCAAAATGGCTCTTTCGTCATTATATAAAGCGGTATCGCTGGTAAAAATGACAGAAGTCCGAAAAGCGGACCCATATATGCAATGTAAGCTTCATCTTTCGCATTTTTCGGCATCTCTTTCATTCCAATAAGAGCCCCCATAAATGGAATAAAGATTGCTGGCGATGTTGGGATCCCCTTTCTTTTCGCAGCCCATAAATGGCCCATTTCATGAACAAACAACAAATAAATGAGCGCCACTCCAAATTTCCAACCATATAGAACTGCGTATGCGCCAAGCGATAGAAACATACTAAATACCGTTGAAAACTTTGCTAATTTAAAAATTGCAAATACCCACTTTAACTTAGACAGTAAAAATAGACCTATCGCAACAATAATTCCCCATAATCCTTTTTTATTATTTTTCATATTCCTCTCCTTTATCTCTCATTAATGAATCATATCATTCATCAAAGCTTGTTCTTTTCTCTATTATGACATATTTTTTTCTATTGTTAGAAATAATGTTTATATAATCCATTTTCAGCCAAAAATATAAATAAAAGGAGGTGTACACAAATGAATTTACAATCTCTTATAATAGGTGCTCTATCGTTTTTAGCTTCAACTCTTATTTTTTATACCGTTAGTTACGTATTATTATTAGATTTGTTGCCCAATCACGTATTTATTGCCCTTGTCATCCTTTCCGCTCTTATGATTTCTTTTCTTATTACACGAAAATCAATGAATGAGCCATCTACAAAAGCAAAGTAATAGAGAGGGGTGCTTTCCCCTCTCTATTATCATTTCCTAGGAAAGGTCATATAGATTTGACGAGTTTACATTCATTCCAATCCGTAAGGGCTAATTAAAGTCTCACTTTATCTTTGAAAATTCATTTTTTCACCATAATCTTTAACAATCTGAATTATATTTTGAAACACACCTATTTTTTCTTTTTCACTGTTTAATATTTTCAAATCATAATTTTCGTAATATGTTTCTAATGATTTTAATTGTGATTCTGAAGCGCTTTTTATCGGAACAGTAGCATGTAATTCATATTGCTTATACCCTTCCTTTACTTTTTCACCTAAAATCATTTCACTCTCTTTTGCTCCAATTAATTTTTGAACTTTTTCTGGAAAATTGAGTTGCAAATAATATTCTTGCTCCTTCACTAACTTATTGTATAGTGATTGTGAAATCGTATACCGTACCGTATAATTCACGTTTTGATCGCCTGTTTTAATATGAAACGCGGTAATCTGCAAATCTTTTTTTGTTACTTCCGTTAAAGGGCTTACCTGCATCTCATCTTCTTTTTGTTCTGAGACATTTGGAAATATATCCAAAAGCTTTTCCGTATCTTTTTCATTCAACATATACATAGCTTTCTTATATTGCACCCATCCTCGTCTATCTTCTCCCCTTAACCATGCATAATAAGTTTCTTTTTTTCCATCTCTACTAATTTGTATTTCATATTCAGGTTCACCGAAGCTTCCTGTTATTTCTTGTTTCTCAGCTTTACTCAAAATGTCTATTACTAACTTCGCTTCTGATTCCTGCAACTTTTTCTCTTTATGTTTTTTTTGTATAACGGTTACCCCTATTGTTTCTTTCACTTCATTCACCGTCTCTTCTACTTTTTTTGTTTCTTTTTTCGGCTCAACTTGACCACAAGCTGCTAGTAACATAACAAACAACAACACCAATACATATTTCCCTTTCAAATTAATCCTCCTCTTACGATAAGAAATCCTTATAACCTTCATACATAAAACAAAAACGTGACATCCTATTAAATACGCTATACTAATCATTGAAAGGAGGTCTTTATCATGTCCATTAATTTTCATGATGAAAATAATAAGTACACATATGCAACAAGAAACGCTCATATTTCTTGGGCTGAAATGGTAAAAAACATTACAGAAATACAAAACAAGCAAATAATTGATATCGGCTGTGGTGGTGGGATTTATACGAAAGAACTCGCTCTTATGGGAGCCAATAATGTTGTGGGACTTGATTTTTCAAAAGAAATATTACAAGCTGCAAAAGAAAATTGTAACAACTTTCCAAACATTTCATTCATCCACGGTGATGCACATAATATCCCATACCCTAATGAAACATTTGACATAGTTATTTCGCGTGCAGTTATTCATCATTTACAAGACATTCCTACATTTTTACGTGAAGCTTCTCGTATATTAAATAAAAACGGTGTACTTATTTTACAAGATCGAACAATTGAAGATTGTACAATTCCAGGAAGCCCCGAACATATTCGCGGATATTTTTTCTCTTTATTTCCAAAACTTATTGAAATAGAGTCAAAAAGACGTCCAAAAACCAACACTATACAGACTGAATTGCAAAAACATTCTCTTCATGTACTTCCCACACAAACACAATGGGAAATACGAAAAATACATGATTCTGTAGAAGCATTATTGCAAGATTTATCTCCTCGAACAGGTCGATCCATTCTATATGAGTTAACAGATGATGAACTTTCTCAACTTCTACAACATATACAGACCGCATTACAAAACGTCTCTCCTATTATTGAAAGAGATCGATGGACAATTTGGAGCGCGATGAAGTTGTAAGGAAGGAAGCCTCACAAAATAATGTGAGGCTTCCTTTTTTCATAACCTAATTTTGCAACACTCTTGATATCCTCCACTTCTGGCCTGTGCACTTCCACACTTCGGACATACTAAATATCTAGACTGATTTGTCAACAAACTACCTTTTTGAAAGAGTAAAACTTCTGCTTGTTTAAACGAACGCGAATAATATAACCACATAAAACCAATTATAGCAATAATGCCAAATAATACTCCCATCGCAAGCATTTCAGTCACCTCTTTTGGTTTGTTCTTTCCAGCAAGTGGATTGTTGTATTATTCTCTGTAAATTCAAACAATCCCTTCTTTACTCCTATAAATATCAACTTTCTCTATAAATTTTACAATTCTCCGCAAATTTTTACTTCCATTTTACAATTCATTATTCCTTTTGCAACAACGAATATCACTTTCGATATTTCCGTATATAAATATATCTTTCAAAAAACATATTGACTTTCTAAAAAAAACATGCAACAATACTGTCAGAATACTTGAATAAAAATTCATTGACGAGAACGAGTACGTTATAGAACTGTTCCCCAGAGAGTTGGCGATTTGCTGAAAGCCAACGTTCAGCGCGTAACCGAAAATCATCTCCGAGAAGTAGAACCGAATGTTACAGTAAGTTCTTACCGGCCGTCCCCCGTTACAAGGAACACGTATCATGTTGTACGTTGCAAAGCCGTATACATATAGATTTATTTCTACATGTGTAAATTAGGGTGGTATCGCGGGTAAATATAACTCGTCCCTTTCTTTAGGGACGAGTTTTTTGTGTTCTTACAAATGAATGAAAAAGGAGGAAAAACAATGAACACTGTATCAAAAAAACATATTTTTTTCACGGGTCTTATGCTATTTTCTTTATTTTTTGGGGCAGGTAATTTAATTTTCCCTCCCATGCTTGGGCAAAACGCAGGTGAAAACTTTTGGCCAGCAATGATTGGATTTTTACTAACAGGAGTTGGCTTACCACTACTTACTGTTATCGCAATTTCTCTATCAGGAAATGGAATGCAACAACTTGCAAGTCATGTTCATCCATTATTCGGAATTTTCTTTACAGTGGTTGTATACATTGCCATCGGTCCATCCATGGGCATCCCACGTGTTGCAAATGTCGCTTATGAAATGGGTGTTAGTTCTTTCTTGCCAGAAACAATCCGCTCTAGCAGCCTAGTACTATTTGTATATACAATCATCTTCTTTACTATCGTATTTTGGCTGAGTTTGAATCCATCTAAACTTGTTGATCGTATTGGAAATGTATTAACACCTATTTTATTACTCTCTATTTTCTTATTGTTTGTTAAAAGTGTATTTACACCACTTGGACAATCAGGACCAGCAATGCAAGAGTATCAAACTTCTCCAATCTTCAAAGGCTTTATGGAAGGCTACTTAACAATGGACACCATTTCAGCACTTGCATTCGGAATTATCGTTGTAAATGCAATTCGCTCTAAAGGTGTGAATGATCGTAAGTCCATTGCCATCGCCACAGCAAAAGCAGGGCTTATTGCCGCTACAGGGCTCGTACTTGTATACGGTGCACTCGGCTGGCTTGGGGCAACTAGCGTCTCGCTCGGATATGCAAAAAATGGCGGACAGCTACTTACTGTTATCGTACAACAATTATTCGGTCCATATGGTTTGCTCCTATTATCTCTTATCGTTACACTCGCTTGTTTAACGACATGCGTTGGACTCGTCTCTGCGTGCAGCCAATATTTTTCAACATTATTGACTACATTTTCATACAAAACGTTCGCGAGTATCATTTGCGCATTAGGATTACTAGTTGCCAACTTAGGTTTAACGAAAATTATCGCAATCTCTGTTCCAATTCTGCTTGTTGTGTATCCAATTGCAATTGTACTCGTACTACTATCATTGCTTCATAAATACTTCGGTGGATATCGCTCTGTTTATGTAGGTGCTTTAATCGGAGCAGCTGTAGTAAGCGTATTTGATGGATTAAAACAAGGTGGTATTTCAGTTTCATTTATCACACCATATTTTGAATTTATCCCTTTATATAATGAAGGAATCGGCTGGCTAATACCAGCATTAGTAGGAGCTCTTATTGGTCTTGCAATGGCTAAGCTAAGCGGTACGAAAAAAGTTCCATTAGTAACCGACTCTCACGAAGTAAAAGCCTCCTAAAAAAACTCCCAAAAGGGAGTTTTTTTACATTTGATACGCAGCATGATTAAAACTGCTTATTTTATAAGCTTTCGTATAATATTCAATATTCGTATCAACTGTTTCTACCTTGACAACATCATAGTGCTCTTCTTGCTTTACTAAAAATAAATAGTATTCCTCTGTTGCCTCAATAATCGCAATTTTATCTGTTTCAACATTATATTGTTCACAAAGCGCTTGTAATGCGTTCACATAATCCCCTAATTTTTTAGACTTATCCATTCCGAATATAGTTTGAACTAACATATACATTCTCCCCTTTATATGTACTGTTAACACCTCAATGATAACGTTTACATTATTTATCGTCAATAAAAACATTCAATTGTTTTAACGCCAAATCTATATTGTATCGAGCCAATAATCAGCGAGGAATTCCCCGCCAATTAAAGCTTCACTTTATCCCGCATTAACTGCCCGTAAAAACCCGATTGGTGAGAGCTGATAATCAGTGGGGGATGAATCCCTCCCACTGATTAAAGTTTCACTTTATCACTTCGTTAATTGATGCCTAAATGCATAAATAACCGCCTGAGTACGATCACTTACATTCAATTTATTTAATATATTACTCACATGTGTCTTTACCGTTTTCAGTGCAATAAATAACTCGTCCGCAATCTCTTGATTACTTTTCCCCTCTGCAATTAATAACAAAATCTCAAACTCTCTTTCCGTTAAATCATCATGCAAAGGTTGCTCTTTCTTTTGACGCATACGGGACATCATTTTCCCGGTAACTTTTGCCTCTAATACTGTTTCTCCATCATAAGTAGCTCGTACAGCATCAGCAATATCACTTGCCCTTGATGTTTTTAATAAGTAACTGGTCGCCCCAGCCTCAATAACAGGATACAATTTTTCGTCATCTAAAAAGCTTGTTACAACTACAATTTTTGCTTCTGGCCATTCTTGAATAATAGCACGTGTTGCTTCGACACCATCCATCTCATCCATAACAAGGTCCATTAAAATAATATCCGGTCTTAATTGCAATGCTAATTCTGATCCTTTTCTTCCATTCTCAGCTTCTCCTACTACTTCAATATCTGGCTGTGTAGATAAATATGCCGATACACCCATACGAACCATTTCATGATCATCGACAAGCAATACTTTTATCATACTTCTCCCCCTCTCTCAATCATAATCGGTACTTTTACTTCTATTTGTGTACCTTTTGCTGGGAAACTAAGTACCTTGAGTGTCCCACCAATTTCATGAACACGCTCTTGCATCGATCTTAGGCCATATGAACCAGCCTTATTAACCCCTACTTCAAACCCAACGCCGTCATCAATGATTTTTAAAATCGCATATTGATCAATTTTTCGAAGGCGCACTTCTGTTTTCTTTGCCTTCGCGTGTCGCAACGTGTTTGATAGCGCTTCTTGCACAATACGGAATAAATGATCTTCTACACCTTTTTTTAATTCTATTGGCTCAATAAGCCATTCAATTTTCATATGTTGCTTTCGCGATAATTCCGTCAATAATTCCTCTATACCTTGTGTCAGTTTCTTACCTTCTAATTGTACAGGCCGTAAATGAAGAAGCAACGCTCTCATTTCTGATTGTGCATTTACAACCATATTTTCAACGAGCTGCAACTGCTTTTTTGTCGTTTCTGGAATTTCAGCTACTTGTTCATTAATAGCTGACATCATCATCGACATTGCGAAAAGCTGCTGACTTACTGAATCATGCAACTCCCTTGCTAAACGATGCCTTTCTTGAGAAATCGCTTCTTGTCTCATCTCTTCATTCCAATGAGCTCGTTCATTCGTTACTTTTTGAAAGAGTCCAGCTTGCTCCTCTAATCGACGAGCCAGAACGATTACTTTTCGTTCCACTTCATGAAATTCATCATCTGCAGTAAACGAAACATCGCTCGGAAAATTCCCTCGCTCTACTTCAAATAGAAACGTATTTAATCCTTGTATACGCTGCTCTATATAGTAACCGATTGCATATCCTACAATTCCCCCGATAAGTAAACTTGTAGTCATAATAAACAAGCCAATTGGAACAGAAGCGATGGATTCCTTCCATAATAAATCATACACTTGTTGCTCGCTTTTCCATACATATACAATTGTACAAATGAGTGCGATACTAACAGAGGACAACATAGAATAACGAATATACATCCACGAAATATTTTTTTGTTTCTTCATTATACTTTCCTCACTTCCGTGTCGCCTACGACAAGCGAAGAAATAATTTTAATACGACGAGGAGCCTCTTTATACTGCTCTGTTCTAAATATAACATTGCGGTTAAACCCTGTCTCTTCATGACCTGGCAAGAGCACACGTCCGACAATAACAGAATGATTTAAAGAAAGTTCAATATCATATGGCACATATAAACGAATATTGCCAACGACACCCCGAATAACAATTACCGTTTCCCCTTCTGGAATCATAGCAGTCGTTAAATCTATTTCCACATCACAGGCACCATATTGAACATTAATATCCTCAAGTTCATAAATATGATCCATCATTCGTACATTGCCTACAAACATATTTTTTAAATATGTTTCTGTACGATATATTTGCTTCTCTTCGTCTATAATCCCTTTTTCTTTAATTTCAACCTTCATTGCTTTTTGCTGATGTCCTTGTTGAATCAATTGATAACCTATTAAAGCTAAACAAGCAAATACGACAAGAACAAATGCTGCTGATGAAAATAAGAAGAATAAAAATACGATACCACCAACAAATAAAAATACATTTCCCCGTACATAACGATTCTTTTTACGATAATGCCTTCCAAACATAAGCATAATAAATGCAAAAATGAGACCACCTGGTTCAAAATGTCCAAGTATCATATCAAGAAAAAGACCGAATCCAAATATGATGAGGAGCATCCCCATTAATTGTGTCTTTGAAAAATGTTTCTTCATTTCAGCTCCCCCCTTCTTGTCACATATACATAGAAGAAAAGGCATTGCTTTCCAACACCTTTTCTCCTATCACTATATCATAAGCCTGTTTTATAATATACCACTATTATTTTGTTAACTCTTTCGTTAACGATACATCATTCTTTTCTTTCATTTCACGCTCAAGTTTTGCAATTTTCATATCAAACGTGTCACGCTCATGCTCTTCATTCATACGAGTTTCTAAGTCACGAATATGATCTTCAATCTCTTCAAATCGTAAGAACGGATTATTTTCATCCATTTTATGCATCGCAGTATTCATACGACGATTTGCATGTGCCATATTTTCACGTGCCATTAGTTCCATTCGTTTTGCGTGCATTTCTTTTAATTTATTTTTCATTTCAGAAAGACGACGCTCTAACTCATCAATTTGCTCTACAACACCTGCATACATTTCTTCTAATCGAGTTACTTGCCCTTCATAATAAGCTACCTCTTCTAACGCACGTTCGTGCAATTGTAATTCGCCTGCTTCTTGAGCAATGATAGCTTGCTTTGATCTTTTATTAACGAAATAACGTGCTTGCTCAAGCTCACGAGCAAAATTAGATTTTAATGTTTTATGACGCCCAATTAACTTCTCAATTTTTGTTATTTCACGCTCACTATCACGTAAATATTGGTTTAACATCGCAATTGGATTTTTTCTTTCCTTCTCATCTAACACGTTATGAAAATCAGCTAAAATTGCATCGCGTACACGTCCGAATAAAGATTGTTTCATTATAAATCTTCCTCTCTTCTACTTTATTTATAATTTGATTTATTGTTTTAGTTTTTCATTAATTTGTTCCACTCATCTTCAAAGTTGCTATATGGTTTAGAACTTTCTGGAGCAGATTCAACAACTACATCTTTTTCTTTTTTCCACTCACGGTATCCGTAGTATAAAACCACTAAAGCAGCGATACCGATTAATGCTGGTGAATGAGAAAGTGCAATGGATAAACCGATTAAACCAACAATACCCCAAGCTAACTTTCCAAAAAATGATTTAGCTCGCACAAATGATTTATAGCTCCAATATACAACTCCTGCTCCGATTGCGAATCCTACAATACCAGCAAGACTACCAAGAGCAATTAAAGCCAAAATACCGGCTGCGATAAACGCTAGAAATTGTTTCATCTTGTGCTTGCCTCCCTTCGATTTGATACTCTTATCTTAACTAATTTTTCGTCTTCCCATAACGAGCTTAAGAACCGTTTTTAACTCAGACTTAAGACCGAGTCATATTCAGCCCTTTACGCAAAAAAACGTGCAGAATTTATTCTCTGCACGTTTTTTAATTACTAACATTCATATTAAATTAAGCTGTTTTATGATACTCTTTTTTCTCAGCTACTTTCGAAAACCTTGGAAACCCAATTAAAATAGAAACAATCCCACATACTCCAACTAACATTGGATAAAATGCATATGGCAACAATTCAACCGGAGATAACGCTGCAAATCCTGCTGCCGTTAACATTTGGGCACCGTACGGAATTAATCCTTGCACACAACATGAGAAAAGATCTAATACACTCGCTGATTTACGAGGGTCTATTTCATATTGATCTGCAATATTTTTTGCAAGGGGTCCTGTAAAGATAATTGAAATCGTATTATTCGCTGTACACATATTCGTCATACTCACTAAACCAGCAATACCAAATTCCGCTCCTTTTTTCGAACGAATATTACGTGTTAATACATTCATCAAATATTGAATACCACCATTATATTGGATTAATTCAACCATACCGCCAATTAATATAGCAAGTAATACTAACTCCATCATACCGCCCATTCCAGTCGTTACACTTTTAAAGAAACTTTCTAACGTGTAACTTCCATCTATAAGACCGATAACACCAGATAGTACAGTTCCACCAGTTAATACAATAAGTACATTCCAGCCAAGTAGCGCTGTAATAAGTACTCCTGCGTACGGTAAAATCTTTATCCAATCAAAGTTATGTGCTTTAATGTGCGTGTCACTTCCTGAAGTAACTATTACTAATAGTACAATTGTAATAATAGCCGCTGGTAACACAATTAAAAAGTTCGTTTTAAACTTATCTTTCATTTCTGTTCCTTGTGAACGAACAGCTGCAATTGTTGTATCTGAAATAAATGATAAATTATCACCAAACATCGCTCCGCCAACAACAGTAGCCATTGCAAGCGCAATTGAGATATCAGTTTGACCACTAATACCTACAGCAATCGGCGCTAATGCTGCAATTGTTCCCATTGAAGTTCCCATCGCTAATGAAATAAATGCACCAATAACAAAGATTCCAGCTACGATAAATCCTGGCGGTAAAATAGTTAACGCTAAATTAACAGTTGAGTCTACTCCGCCCATTCCTTTAGCAGTTTCAGAAAATGCACCTGCAAGCACAAAAATTAATACCATAATCATAATATCCGGATTTCCTGCACCTTTAGCGAACCGCTCTACTTTCACATTAAAACTTTCTTTACGATTCATCACTAAAGCGACTCCTACAGCAATTGAAATCGCTACAAGTATCGGCAATTTATAGAAATCACCTGTAATAATTCCAGAACCAATAAATAGCGCCAAAAATATCCCAAGTGGTAATAAAGCTAAACCATTTTCTCTCGTTTCTTTCAAAGTACCATCTCTCCCTAGTTTCAACCTTTTTCTAATGAATAACAAAAGACCTCTTCCGATTGAACTGAACCCAAAAAATTAGACAAATATATTAAGCAGCTACTAAGGATTGAACTCTGTATTGCACAGGGGACAATCCTTTTAGTTTT
>NZ_JAKUGE010000042.1:0-48360 GCF_022663795.1 Bacillus cereus group sp. BfR-BA-01349 | reverse complement strand
AAACTCTCCAATAAAGTTAGTTTGTCTAGCATCTAAAATAAAAATTGACGTTTCACGTTGTTTGTTTCGTTCAGTTTTCAAAGAACTACTTTGTCGCTCAGAAGCGACTTTATCAATATAACATTTCGTTATATTTTCGTCAACAACTTTTTTCAATAAGTTGTTTTTCGTTTGTTTTGTTTGTTACCTTTCGTGGCAACGAATATAAATATACCAGTTTGATTATTAAAATGCAATAGTTTTTCTAATAAAATTTTTAACTTAGTAAAAAAGTATAAAAACAGCACATTTCTTCTATATAAATATAATTTCTCGCACTATCAAGATTTACTATACCCACGCAACTCATGCTCAAATAAAAAAAGCTTTGGAGAAATCTCCAAAGCTTAGTCTTGTTTATGGCGCATAGCAGGGAATAATAATACATCACGAATAGATGGTGCATTTGTTAATAACATAACTAGACGATCAATACCGATTCCTAATCCACCCGTAGGAGGCATACCGTACTCAAGAGCTTCAATATAATCATCATCCATCATGTGAGCTTCGTCATTACCTTGTTCGCGCTCTTTTAATTGCGCTTCAAAACGTTCTTTTTGATCGATTGGATCATTTAACTCAGTGAATGCATTTGCATGTTCACGCGCAACGATAAATAATTCGAAACGATCTGTAAATCTTGGATCTTCATCATTCTTTTTCGCAAGCGGCGAGATTTCTACCGGATGACCGTAAATAAATGTTGGTTGGATTAATTTATCTTCTACTTTTTGTTCGAAGAATTCATTTATAATATGACCAACTTCCATTGTATCTTTAATTTCTACATTATGTTCTTTTGCAAGTTCACGCGCTTCTTCTACACTCATCGGATTCCAGAAATCAGCTCCAGAGTATTGCTTAATCGCATCTACCATATGAAGACGTGTCCATTCTGGTTCTAGATTAATTTCATAATCACCATACTGGATTGTTGTTGTACCCAGTACTTTTTTCGCGATATGAGCAACCATATCTTCTGTTAACTTCATAATATCTTTATAATCAGCGTATGCTTCATATAATTCAATCATCGTAAACTCAGGGTTATGACGAGTTGATACACCCTCATTACGGAATACACGGCCGATCTCATATACTTTTTCTAAACCACCCACAATAAGACGCTTTAAATGTAGCTCAATTGCGATACGCATATATAATTCCATATCTAACGCATTATGGTGTGTAGTGAAAGGACGCGCAGAAGCTCCACCTGCAATTGCATGCATCATAGGTGTTTCCACTTCAAGATAACCGTTGTCATCTAGGTATCTTCTCATCTCACGAATGATTTTACTACGAGTAACGAACGTTTCACGACTTTCCATACTTGTAATTAAGTCTAAGTAACGTTGACGGTAGCGTTGTTCAACATCTTTTAATCCATGGTATTTATCTGGTAATGGACGAAGAGATTTCGTTAATAGCGTAAAGCCTGTTGCTTTTACTGAAAGTTCTCCAACGTTTGTTTTGAACACTTTACCTTCAATACCTACTAAATCACCTAAATCTGCTGTTTTAAATAATTCGTACTCGTCATCTCCAACAGCATCTTTACGAACATAAATTTGAACTTGTCCATGTAAATCTTGAACATGTGCAAATCCAGCTTTCCCTTTTCCGCGTTTTGTCATAATACGACCAGCGATAGAAACAGCGATTTCCTTCTCCTCTAATTCCTCTTTAGAGAACTCTCCATATAGACTCACTAAGTCAGTTGTTGAATTTGTGCGTTCAAATCTTTTACCGAACGGGTCAATTCCTTGTTCACGTAAATTATGTAGCTTTTCACGACGAACAATCAATTGGTCGTTTAATTCTTCGTGGTTCATGTTATCCATGATATTGATATCACTCCAGCTCTATTTAATTTTACAATATATACAGTATAGCATTTTCTACTCAACTAGAAAAACTGCCAGCAACTAACTGGCAGCTCTTCTTTCTTTCACGTAATTATAGGAAGTGTATAGAAGAATGTCAATCTCCTATGTCCATTATTAACCAACGTAAATTGTTTGTTGTTTCGCTTCCACTTCTTCTACAAATGTACCTAACACATTCGCAAGGTCTTCCCGTGTGTTACAAGCATTAATACCATTACGTACACTCGCATTACCACGAACACCTTTTAAATACCAAGCTGCATGTTTTCTCATCTCTCTTACAGCGACACTTTCATTCTTTAAGTTGATAAGACGATCTAGATGCAACATACATACATCAATTTTCTCGCGCACTGTTGGTTCCGGCATTAATTCACCTGTCTCCAAATACTTTACCGTACGATAAATCATCCACGGATCTCCAAGAGCAGCACGACCAATCATAACACCATCTACACCAATTTCATCAAGCATACGCTTTGCATCTTGCGGCGTTGCGACATCACCATTTCCGATAACCGGGATATTTACAGCTTGTTTTACTTGTTTAATAATATCCCAATCCGCTTTTCCTTCATACATTTGCACTCGTGTACGTCCGTGAACCGCCACAGCTTGGCCACCAGCACGCTCAACAGCCCTAGCATTTTCTATTGCGAAAATATGTTCTTCATCCCAACCGATACGCATTTTAACTGTAACCGGCTTTTCAACAGCATCTACAACCGCTGCTACCATTTCATATATTTTATTCGGGTCTAAAAGCCACCTTGCCCCCGCATCACATTTAACGATTTTCGGCACTGGACAACCCATATTAATATCAATTATGTCTGCTGTCGTATATTTATCTACATATTTCGCAGCATCTACAAGAGTTTCTTTCTCTCCACCAAAAATTTGTAAACTTAATGGCTTTTCTCTCTCGTCGATATATAACATATCTAATGTTCTTTTATTATTAAGTAATATTGCCTTATCACTTACCATTTCAGCACAAACTAAGCCGGCACCAAATTCTTTTACTGTTAAACGGAATGCAGAGTTACACACTCCCGCCATCGGTGCTAGTACAACCGGATTTTTCATCTCGATATTTGCAATCTTTAACAATCAATCTACTCCTTCCTGTACAATCACTTTGGCATTAATTCCTCTATCGAAACATTTAATGCCTTAGCAACTTCTACTACAAAATCTTGAGAAGGCGATCTATTCCCTCTCTCAACCTCACCTAAAACAGATACAGATACCCCTAGTGCTTTAGCAAAACCTTCTTGTGTGTAACCTTTTAGCTTTCGAAAAGCACGAATGCGTCTTCCCCATTTTTCTGCTTCCATACCGTTACTCCCTCTCGCCTTTTCATTTCTTCTACTTGTGAACATGAAATGTTTTGTTTTATGTCTTGATTAATTTCTAACAACGGAACGATAACAAAAGCTCTTTCAAACATCCGCGGATGCGGAACAATAAGATTCTCTGCTTCAATATTCTCTTGATTATAAAGTAAAATGTCAAGGTCGATAGTCCTCGGCCCCCACCTAATTTCCCTTTTTCTTCCTAGGTCATTTTCTACTTTTTGTGTTACTTTCAATAATTCTTGTGGTGATAAATTGGTAGAAATTTTTATAACTAAATTTAAAAAGCAACTTTGGTCAGTATAGCCAACTGGCTCAGTTTCATATACAGATGAAATATCATCAACCTGAATATAAGGATTTTTATTTAAAAACTGAATCGCTTCGGTTAGATACGTATAACGCTCTCCAATATTTGACCCTAATGCAATGTAAGCTATATTGTTCATGGACGTTCTCTCGTAATTTCTACTGCTACAGCACGATAATGACCCGGTATCGGTGGATCCGGCTTAATTACCTTAATTGTACAGCGCGAAATACTTTCATATTGTTTTAATATATCTGCAGCAATATTTTCAGCGATACTCTCCACAAGCTTATACTTTCTATCCTCAACAACTTTTCTACATAATTCGAAAAGCTCTCCATAATTGACCGAATGCTCTAAGTCATCACTTTCCCCTGCACGCTTTAAATCCAACTCCACCGTTAAGTCAACTTTAAATCTCTGACCTAATTTATTCTCCTCTGGGAACACGCCATGATAACCATAAAACTCCATATCATGGATATAAATTTTATCCAATTACCTTACCTCCTTACCAATCATCGCATCCATCATTTTAACCATACGCGCCATTTCTTTCACATCATGGACACGAACAAACTCACAGCCCTTTTCAATACCAAGACAAACAGTAGCTCCCGTTCCCTCAAGGCGTTCCTCTACTGGCAAATCTAATACGTGCCCAATAAAGGACTTTCTCGAAGTACCTAAGAGAACCGGATAACCTAGCACATTTAACTGTTCTAAATTACGCATCGCCTCTAAGTTCTGCTCAGGTGTTTTAGCAAAACCGATACCTGGATCTAAAATAATATTCTCATCTCGCACACCAGCATTTTTAGCAATTTTAATACTGTCATACAAATCAGCAATCATATCCGCCATTAAATTACGATAATTCATGTTATCGCGGTTATGCATTAAAATGATAGGTACATCGTAATGAGCTGCGACTTCAGCAATTTTCGGCTCCGCCTTCGCTCCCCAAATATCATTAATAATATGAGCACCAGCCTCAATTGCTTGCTTTGCAACTTCAGCTTTATATGTATCGATAGATATAGGCAACTTTACTTCTTTTGAAACTGCTTGAATCATCGGGACAACTCGCTTTATTTCTTCTTCTACTGATACTTTAGCAAAACCTGGGCGAGTAGATTCGCCACCAATATCAATAATATGAGCACCTTCACCTTGCATTTTTTTTGCGTGACGTACCGCAGCATCTACCTCGTTGTAACTCCCACCATCAGAAAACGAATCTGGTGTTACATTTAAAATCCCCATAATTAATGTCTTTTCATTTAAATTCAATGTATATTCGCCGCAGCGTAAATCATAATCCCACTTCAAACTACACATCTCCTCTTCGTAATTCATTTCTGCTCCATAATTTCTCTCTTTGCATTCCATAAAGGTACATTAAACTTTTTGTAACCACTCCTACTTTACCCGGGAAATCCTGCGCTTCTATACGATAAAGCGGAACAATTTCTTGAATGGAGTTTGTTACGAAGACTTCATCCGCTGAAAGTAGCTCATCTTTTGTAAAGAAACCTTCCTTTACTTCTATATTTAATTCTTCAGCACTCTTTATAATAAACGCACGAGTGATACCATTTAAAATCCCTGTCTCTAACGAAGGTGTATATAAAACATCACCTTTCACAAAAAATAGATTGGAAACAATACCCTCTGCAACATAACCTGCTTCAGTAAGAAAAATACCTTCCTTACTCACAACATTTCCAATTTCACGCTTCCCTAAAATATTATTTAAATAATGATGAGACTTCAGGCGAAATGTTCCTTCCGGTGTATTTCGCACTTGTTTTAGAATAACACCTTCTTTTTCCACTACATCTCCTGGAGCTGTTAAAGGTTTTATAAAAACAATAACCGAAGGCTCTTCATACATTTCCGTTTGTAATCCTATTTCATCTATACCCGCTGATACATTAAAACGTACATATGCATGCTCCAATTCATTCTTAGCGAGTAAATTTTTTAAAATAAGCATCACGTCATTTTTTGTCATTGTCCATTTAATTTGCAATGTATCCAGCGCTTCTATTAAACGGTCATAATGATCATCCAATAAGAAAGGATGACCATTATAAATACGAAACGTTTCAAAAACTCCAAGACCATATAAATAACCATGATCATAAGGAGAAATTTTCGCTTCACTTGCTTCTACATACTGACCATTTACGTAAATTAACATAATGTTGCACTTGGACTGTATTTACGAATGAAATTCTGTAACAACTCTTTCCCATGAGAAGTCATAATAGATTCCGGATGGAATTGCACACCCTCTATCGGCAATGTCTTATGACGAAGTGCCATAATTTCTCCTTCCTCTGTCCAAGATGTTACCTCTAAGCAATCGGGTAACGTCTCTTTCTTAACAATAAGGGAATGATAGCGCGTCGCAGTAAACGGATTAGGAATATCCGAAAAAATCGTCTTTCCATCATGATGCATAAGCGACGTTTTCCCATGCATTAATCGTTCTGCACGGACAACCTCTCCACCAAACACTTGTGCAATGGATTGATGCCCAAGACAAACTCCAAAAATCGGAATCTTTCCAGCAAAGTATTTAATAACTTCCATACTAATCCCCGCTTCATTAGGACTACATGGACCTGGAGAAATCATTAGAAAATCTGGTTTCATATTCTCAATATCTGAAATGGTCACTTCATCGTTACGTTTAACAACGAGCTCTTGTCCAAGTTCTCCAAGAAACTGCACTAAATTAAATGTAAAAGAATCATAATTATCAATCATTAATATCATTTCTCTCACCTAACCGTTTCTTCGCTACGTTCTTTTGCACGCCATAAAGCAATCGCCTTTTTTAACGACTCTTTATATTCATTTTCTGGATTTGAATCAATTACAATTCCCGCCCCTGCTTGCACATGAGCTTTTCCATCTTTAGCAAGAAGTGTTCTAATTACAATATTCAATTCTGTATCTCCAGAATAACCAATCCAACCGATTGAACCTGTATAAATCCCTCTCCGAACAGGTTCTAATTCCTCAATAATTTCCATCGTACGTATTTTCGGGGCACCAGTAATTGTTCCCCCAGGGAATACAGCCTTCACTAAATCAAAAGCATCTTTATCTTCTTCCACCTCACCACGTACATTAGAAACAATATGCATAACATGTGAGTATTTCTCAATCACCATAAATTCATCTACTTCTACAGTGCCATATTTACAAACACGTCCTAAATCATTTCTTTCTAAATCCACAAGCATTACATGCTCTGCTCTTTCTTTTTCGTTCTCAATTAATTCTCTTGCTAATTCTTCATCCTCTTGCTCATCCGCGCCTCTAGATCTCGTTCCAGCAATTGGTCTTGTACTTACTTCAGTTCCTTGTTTCTTAATTAACAACTCTGGCGATCCACTAACAATTTGAAAATCCCCAAGCTCCAGGTAACCCATATATGGAGATGGATTAATTTCACGAAGACTTGTATAAATTTCTAGTGGGTGTGTCTGTAACGTTCTTTCTTGTCTCGTCGACAAGTTTACTTGGAACACATCACCCGCCCCAATATATTCTTGAATACATTCAACTGCCTTCATAAAGCTGGCTTCAGTAAAAGCAACTGCTTCACTTTTCTTTTCAGGACTTTCAAAGGGAACAGTCACTTCAGGCGCTTCTGTCATCCAAAGACTCTTCCACTCATTTAGCCGTTCTTTTGCCTCTTCATATTTATCTACATAATGCGTAATAACCCATAACACTTTTTCTTTTTGATCATAGACAAATACGTCATCAAATAATAAAAAGAAGATGTCAGGTATATTAATATCATCTTCCGCAAGAGAAGGTAGCTTTTCAATATAACGGATACAGTCATAACTGAAATAGCCAATTGCACCACCTTGAAAAGGCGGATACTCTGGGTTATAGTCCGTCTTCCATTGTTCCATATATTCTTGCATTAAATCTAACGGATTCCCTCGTTTTATTGTTTCCTTACCACTTTCACTTATATGTAACGTTTCATCCTTCCCTCGGATTACCGCTACTGGGTTCAGCCCTACAATGTTATAACGACCGCCACGGCCGCTTTCTAACAAAATATGTTGCGATTTACCCTGAGAAAGAAATTTATATTGCTTAAAGAAATCTAACTGATATGGAATAGAAAGCGCTAAAGATTTTCTTCGTTGCATATCAACACCCCGTCTTCTTTTATCCCACCCTCTTAGATTAACCAGCTCAAACTACATAAGTTATTTATATAGAGATTGATTATACTCGAAGGCTAGTGAAAATAATTTAATTATACTACCTCTTATTTTACATGAAGTTTTCTAGTCATTCACTCTTTTCCTATTTCCAATCCCAAAAGAAAAAGCACCCTTTTTCAAGGATGCTTTTTCAATCGCGTTTAATTATGATTCAAATTGATAAAGTGGTGTACTTAAATAACGTTCACCGTTACTCGGGATAATAACAAGTACCTTTTTCCCTTTACCTAACTTTTTCGCAACTTCTGTTGCCGCATAAATAACTGCACCTGAAGAGATACCAACTAAAATACCTTCCTCTTTAGCCACTCTTCTCGCATATTCAAATGCTTGCTCTGTTTTCACTTGAATAATTTCATCATATACTTCTACATCCAACGTCTCCGGAATAAATCCCGCCCCAATTCCTTGGATTTTATGTGGACCTGGTTTCCCACCAGATAATACTGGTGAATCTGCAGGTTCTACTGCATAAATTTTAATATCTTTATACGCTTCCTTCAGTACTTCACCCGCACCAGTAATCGTTCCACCTGTACCAATACCTGCAATAAACGCATCTAATTGGTCGCCCATTTGTTCAATAATTTCTGGACCTGTTGTTAAACGGTGAATTTCTGGATTCGATTGGTTTTTGAACTGTTGTGGTATAAAGTAGCCATGCTCTTTTGCTAATTCAGTCGCTTTACGAATTGCTCCACCCATTCCTTCAGGCCCTGGAGTCAATACTAATTCCGCACCGTAAGCACGTAATAAATTACGACGCTCAATACTCATTGTTTCTGGCATTACTAAGATTGCATTATATCCTTTAGCAGCCGCTACCATCGCTAAACCAATTCCTGTGTTACCACTTGTCGGCTCAATGATTGTATCGCCTTCTTTTAATAATCCATTTTTTTCAGCATCTTCAATCATAGCTAATGCGATACGATCTTTAACGCTACTCCCCGGATTCATAAATTCTAATTTTAAGTATATATCTGCGCTGTCTGATTCTACGATGCGGTTCAACTTGACGATCGGCGTTTTCCCGATTAATTCTGAAACTGATTGTGCCACTCGCATTCCTGTCACTCCTAACACCGAGTATTTTTATTGGTTTTATCTATATTTAGATTTTGTCAGAAAATTCCCTGTTTGTCAATTCATTTGGAGAATTGCTCCTCTTAATTCCCTTATTACAAATTCTCGATTAAATTTGTAATATCTTCTTTAGAGAACTTGTATCGTTCATTACAGAAATGACAGTGCACTTCTGTCTCTTCCTCTTCTTCACGAACTTGCTCTAACTCTGTTTTACCTAAACTAATTAATACACTCTCAATACGCTCGCGTGAGCATGTGCAATTAAATTGAACATCCATCGTTTCTAATACTTTTACTTTATCTTCTCCAAGAACTGCATATAGTAGCTCTTCCGGAGAAAGGCCTTGTTCAATCAACGTTGATACAGGGGGAATTTTTTGTAAACGGTCTTCAATAAATGAAATCGTTTCATCTTGCGCACCCGGCATAATTTGAAGGATAAATCCACCTGCCGCTAATATGCTATCATCTCCATTTACAAGAACACCAACACCTACAGAAGAAGGCGTTTGTTCAGAAACTGCAAAATAATACGTAAAGTCTTCTCCTAATTCTCCTGAAACGATTGGAGATTGACCAATAAACGGCTCACGCATTCCAATATCTTTAATTACAGTTACAAACCCCTCTGTACCTACCGCTTGATATACACGTAACTTCCCTTGTTCTGTTCCTTCAAAATCAACATGCGGATTCGTTACATAACCACGTACATCTCCATTTGCATGAGCATCTACTAAGATAGGACCAATCGGACCGTTACCTTCTACCTTAATCGTTAACTTTTGCTCACCTTTTAACATTGCGCCCATCATTGTACCCGCAGTTAAAGAACGCCCTAGTGCCGCTGAAGCTGTTCTCCATGTATCATGACGTCTTTGCGCCTCACTTACTGTATTTGTTGTACGTACACTATACGCACGCACTTCTCCATCAAACGCTAACGCTTTTACTAAATAATCTTTCATACGTATTTATTCACCTTTCTCATGCTGTAAATTTGCATTACGTTCATATAACATGTACAAACCTTTTAACGTTAAAAATGGATCTACAATATCAATTACATTCGATTCTTCGGAAATTAATTTTGCTAATCCACCTGTTGCAATAACTTTAGGTTCTTGTCTAGCTTCTTCTTTCATACGCTTAACAATACCTTCCACTTGTCCAACATAACCATAAAGAATACCCGATTGCATCGCACTTACTGTATTTTTCCCAACTACACTGCTTGGTTTTGTAATTTCGATACGAGGAAGTTTTGCTGCTCTGCTATATAAAGCCTCTGCTGAAATCATAATTCCTGGCGTAATAACTCCACCCATATAATGCTTTTCTTCGTTAATATAACAATATGTAGTAGCCGTACCAAAATCAACAATAATAAGCGGACTTCCATATAAGTGGATTCCTGCTACTGCATTTACAATTCGGTCTGCGCCTACTTCACGCGGATTTTCATATTTAATATTTAGCCCTGTTTTTATCCCAGGCCCTACTACAAGCGGTTTAATTTTAAAATATTTTTCACACATGCGCTCTAAAGCAAACATAATTGGTGGTACGACTGAAGACACAATAATACCTTTCACATCTTCAAACGAAAGACCTTCATGCTCAAGCAATTGCTTTACAAGCATTCCATATTCATCTTCTGTCTTATGACGATCTGTTTCCATGCGCCAATGCTGACGAAGTTCCCCCTCTTCAAACACACCTAGTACAGCATTTGTGTTCCCTACATCCAATACAAAAATCATATTCTCACCACTTATCTTATTTAATCTATATTTGTGCAGTATGTATAAAACTTATAAAAACATCATATCACACATACTTATATAATCAGCTTTCCTATCCTCATCATTTTACAAAAAGATCGCTCTCTATTTCAATTTTTAATACTAGTTTTACTTAAATTACTTTATCCACTAAGTTCTCAATAGTAATTAATAAAGGTTTTAACAAACAAAAAAGGAGTGACGATAGTCACTCCTTCGTTTCTTACTTATCTTCTTTATCTTCATCGTCTTTCTTCATGTTGATGTTTACTTTCACATCATCTGAAGATGTTGGACGTTCTGGCAATCTGCCGTAATCACATAAATGATTGATTTGCTCAGCATCTAACGTTTCTACTTCAAGTAACGTTTTTGCAATAAGATCTAGCTTATCACGATTTTCAGTAAGAATGTCTTTTGCACGAGCATAACATTCTTTCATAATCGTTTGCATTTCTACATCGATATCGTGTGCAATTGCATCACTGTAGTTTTGCTCTGAATGGAAGTCTCTTCCTAAGAACACTTGACCACCTTGCGAACTACCAAATTGCATTGGTCCAAGCTTATCACTCATACCGAATTCTGTAACCATACGTCTCGCAATGCCCGTCGCACGTTGGAAGTCGTTGTGAGCACCTGTACTCACTTCACCAAATACAATCTCCTCAGCTACTCGACCACCAAGTAAACCAGTGATTTTATCAAGTAACTCTGGCTTTGTCATGAAGTAACGATCTTCTTTCGGAAGCATTACTGCATATCCACCAGCTTGACCACGAGGGACAATTGTTACTTTATGAACGACATCAGCTTCATCAAGAACAACACCAATTACAGTATGACCCGCTTCATGGAAAGCAACGATATTACGTTCTTTTTCAGAGATAACACGACTTTTCTTAGCCGGACCTGCAATAACGCGATCCGTTGCTTCATCAATGTCACTCATATCAATTTTCTTCTTATCTTGACGCGCAGCTACTAAAGCAGCTTCGTTTAATAAGTTTTCAAGATCAGCACCAGAGAATCCTGACGTACGAGTTGCAATTGCTCTTAAGTTGATATTCTCATCAAGCGGTTTATTACGAGCATGCACCTTCAGTACAGCTTCACGGCCATTTACATCTGGACGATCTACTGTAATTTGACGGTCAAAACGACCTGGACGTAATAATGCTGGATCAAGAATATCAGGACGGTTTGTCGCAGCGATGATAATAATACCTTCGTTTGCACCGAATCCATCCATTTCAACAAGTAATTGGTTCAACGTTTGCTCACGCTCATCATGGCCACCACCAAGACCTGCGCCACGTTGACGCCCTACTGCATCAATTTCATCAATGAAAATGATACAAGGAGCATTTTTCTTTGCATTTTCAAATAAATCACGTACACGTGATGCACCGACACCGACAAACATCTCTACGAAGTCAGAACCACTGATAGAGAAGAATGGAACGCCAGCCTCACCTGCAACAGCACGTGCTAATAAAGTTTTACCTGTACCTGGAGGTCCAACTAATAGGACACCCTTTGGAATACGAGCACCAACTTCAGAGAACTTACGAGGGTCTTTCAAGAATTCAACTACCTCAACAAGTTCTTGTTTCTCTTCATCCGCACCAGCAACATCTCTGAAACGAACTTTTTTCTTTTCATCATTATATAACTTCGCCTTACTTTTCCCGAAGTTCATAACACGGCTACCGCCGCCTTGAGCTTGGTTTAATAAGAAGAAGAATAAAATGAAGATGATGACAAATGGAATGATTGAAGTAAAGAATGTTACCCAAGCACTTGTTTCTTCTGCTGGTTGATACTTAACTTCGGCACCTTTCGCTTTATCATTAATTTTCTTTTGTAATTCCTCAGTATTTGGTGCATAAGTAACAAATTGTTCTCCTTGGCTAGAGTTATTAAATTGTCCTTTTACCTCAAATACACCATTTTTCGGTTGAAGTTGCACATTACGCACTTCACCGCTTTCTAGTTTAGTAATGAATTTGTCGTAGCTAACTGATGTCGTTTTTTGTGTCGAACCATTAAAATAGCTCACGATTCCAATTACTACTAAGAATATCAGTAAATAAAAGATGGTATTACGGAAGATACGATTCATTCCTAACCTCCTCTCACGGCATAAACACTATAGTAAATCGTAACATAGAAAAACTTTCCTATACAATTGTGAAGCCTATATTTAATTAATTTGAGTAAACGCTTGGTTTTAATACGCCTACATAAGGAAGATTACGGTACTGCTCTTTATAATCTAATCCATATCCTACTACAAATTCATGTGGAACAGTAAATCCAACATAATCCGCTTTCAGATCAACCTTACGGCCTGTTGGCTTATCTAATAATGTAACAATTTTTACAGACTTCGCTTTACGATATTTGAATAAGTCTACTAAGTAGCTTAGTGTAAGACCACTATCAATAATATCTTCGACGATTAAAATATCGCGACCTTCTACAGAAGTATCAAGATCTTTTAAAATTTTCACTTCGCCTGTTGAAACTGTAGAGTGACCGTAACTAGATACAGCCATAAAATCCATTTCAAGATATGTATCTGTTCTCTTTAATAAATCTGCCATGAATGGCATTGCGCCTTTTAATACACCAATTGCAAGAGGTACTGTGTTTTTATAATCCTCTGCAACAATTGCACCTAGTTCGCGCACCTTTTCTTGTATTTGCTCTTCAGAAATTAATACTTTTTCGATATCTTGATTCATCATTTCATTATCCTCCCGGAAGACTCCTTGCTTTTGTAGTGAATAATCATATATTTATCCTTCTTTGCCATCTCTTTCGAAATTGCAAATGCAGATCGCTTCAACAAGGGTACCCAAATAATGGTCCCACTTGCATCACAAACGACCGGCCATTCTTCTCTTTTTTCTTTCGGTACTTTTGCTTCGATAAAAATAGCTTTTATCTTTTTCGTGCCATTCATACCTTGTATTGACATGCGATCTCCATTTTCCCTAGAACGAATACGAAGTGGATATGATATATCATTATACTTAGCAACAAATACTGTTTCATTCATGTTACTTGGTATATCTTCGCTCACCTCTGTTACAAATTCATCCCCGTTCAATAGCGTAATGGTCCCGGGTACTGATAAATCTTGTAAAAAAGGAGAAACAATTTCTTGTTTAAATCTAAAGCTACACTCCTCGTATGTACGAACAATTTTCAAATCACCTGGAAAATCAAGTGAACCTGAAGGTTGTGTCCGCTTAAAAAACTCAATCACCTTGTCAATATGTATGGAAGAAAGAGAAGATGGAATCTTATATTCATAAAGATAGTTTAATATTAGTTGAATCCCTCTTCTTTGTAAAGGCATAGACATGGATTCAAAGGCAGGAATTGATAAGCTAATTTGTTTATCACTTTTTTTTGTAATTACTTTATTCATTTTTTCAAAAGCTAATTCCTGCAAATAAGCCTCATCCTCTTGCATCTGCACGCTAAATTTTTGGAATTTCTCATGCACTTGTGGATTTTCTTCTTTCAAATGAGGAAGGACATATTTACGTAATCGATTCCTTGTATATACTTCCTTTTTATTACTCGGATCTATACGTGGCATTAAATTTAGCTTATTACAGTAATCAACAATTTCTTCCTTCGTTACCCCAAGTAACGGCCTAATTAAATACCCATTATGAAAAGGACGCTTCACTGCAATTCCTGCATATCCTTTCGGAGTACTCCCTCTTACAAGACGCATTAAAATTGTCTCGACTTGATCATCTCCATGATGTCCAAGAGCAACATATCTTGCATCATATTTCTTCATTATTCTTTCCAAAAATGCATATCTGCATTCTCTAGCAGCAACCTGTGCATTCATTCCGTATTGCTGTTGATATTGTGATACATTAATCCTTATCGTTTCACAAATAATTCCCAGTTCTTCACAAAGGCCCTGCACAAACCGTAAATCCTCATGAGATTCATCACCTCTAAACATATGATCCACATGAGCTACTACAATTTCCAACTGTTTTTCCGCTCTTTTTTCTAATAAATAATATAAAAGCGCTAACGAGTCAGGACCACCAGAAACTCCCACAACAATTGTTGAATCATTCTTTAATACATCATGCTGCTTTACAAAGTCATCTACTTTTTCAACAAATGTATCTTTCAACTTCGTAATCACCTTTCATTAAACAAGAACAGCAACGTTAGTTGCCTTGTCTACAATGGTACAACTTTTACAAACATTGTGCAAAAAAAAGATATACAAAAATTACATTTTTATCTTACATCCTCCGTGTATATTCACAAAATTAATAACATTACCTTTTTCCACAAAAAAACCTAGGTATTCACCTAGGTTTTTAAAATCAAATTATAGATAAACATTCCACTTACATTTTACTGCGCCTGCATTCCTACAATCGGAATCGTAGCCCACTTCGGCATATTTTTCTTCACTTTTGCCACTACAATAGTCATATCATCATTTATATAACCATCACAAGAGCGAATCACTTCTTCCATAATGATATCAGCAATTTCTTGCGGGTCTTCGGTTTGCAATTCTTTAATTTTTCGTTTCATCCACAATTCATGATTCTCCACATGCTGTGCTCCTTCAAAAATCCCATCGCTCATCATAATAAGAATATCGCCCGTTTTTAATTGTTCACCCACCACATCAACTTCAACATCTTCAATGATTCCCATCGGCAAATTACTTGCTTCAATTTTCAAAATATTATTTGCGCGTTTAACAAAACTCGGCGTCGATCCAATCTTTAAAAACCTTGCACTCGCATCCCGCAAATCTACCATAGCTAAATCTAACGTCGTAAACATCTCTTCTGTCGTTCTCAAAGAAAGAATTGAATTGATAGACTTAATTGCTATTTCTTCATCAATGCCCGATTGGAGTATTTTTTGTAATAATTTCACCGTTTCCTTACTTTCCATATGAGCCCTTTGCCCATTCCCCATACCATCACTAATTGCAAGTGCATATTTACCAACACTTAAATCCATCATCGCATAAGAGTCACCCGAAACAAATCCACCGCCTTTTGCAGCTGTAGCCAATCCTGTATCAAGAGAATACGTCTTCGCCGAACCAAATGATATTAAACTATGGCCATTTGGATAAGAAGACTTTTCTTCATGTTTAACGACAATATTTTCTTTAAGGATATCCGAAAGCATCGGTGCAACTAACTTTTCACATTCACCATGTTCATTAGATGCAACTGGAATTAACATTTCAATATCAATGCTTCCTCTATCTAAACAATAAATATCAACATGCTCTACTTCGACACCAAAATCACGGAATGCTTGCATAATCTGTTCTTCCTGCACTTGATGATTTTCACGCTCTCGTTGTATCTCCTTAGCAAAATCCTCCATAACCTTTGATACACCTAATAATTGCTCCGCTACTATTCTACGATTTTCCTTCATTTGTTTTCGTAATTTTTGTCCCTCATAGAAGTGATCTAATTCACCCGCTACTAAATCCGTCACTTTTTTCCCTCTCACACAATGCTTGTCCCACTCACGAACTAATTTACGATTATGTTGCAGGGTTCCTTCTTCCGTTTCATTCATTATTTGTTTCATATAATCGTACGTTTTATCAAAATTCACTACCCAGCATTGATCCTTTTTAAAGCATGTTTGACATGTTTTCGCAGTAATTGTACTCAAAAACAAATCTGCTTCTGTCTCTTTATCTTCTTCCTCTACATACCCATATACAGAAAAGCTATTAGATAAAGCCGCAAATACATTTGCAAATTGGTTGATTTTATTTGCTGTAACATCACGCATCCTTCTTAAATACTGTTGTTGATCTTGCGAATGCTCTTGTGTACCTGGCATAAATTTAGCAATACGATCCAAAACAAGCTTCGGTGTTAATAAGAAGATAACAATCGCTACACCTGACTCAATTAAAGTTGTTACAATATTTGTCTGTTTGTCCACATATAATGTAATTAAGCTTGTCCCAATTAATAAACCTAAACTAACACCTAAACGCTTCCCTTCTTTTAACAATCCACCAAGCAATCCAGAGAAAGCAAGAAGGCTAAGCTGAGACAAACTAGACACATTTGCTAAACTTAATATTAGTCCTGTTACAACCCCTACTGTGGATCCTGTGGCAGCACCCGCAATAAATGCAAATACTAGCACTAAATACCTTGTAAAAATATGTTGAATAGAAGCATCATATACAAACCAATCTGTTGTACCCGTTAAAACAGATGCTAGTAATATAATCAAACAAACAATTTCTTCCGTCTCTAATGCCTGTTGTTTTCCTTTCCTTTCCACTAAAAGCGGGACGCTTTGTAAAAATATCATAGTTAATACGAAACTAAGCCCAGCCTCAATGGTACTAACGAGTAAATCGTACATGGTGACAGTTTGTTGCGCAAAATATACAACAACTAAGTGTGCGGTTAATGCGGAGATAAATACTTGAAATGGAACAAGTCCAACAGTTTTACGTGTAAATCGACTAAAGAAGATATTATAAATGAAGAAGGTAAAGATAGATGCAAAGGTAAAAAACAAATTATCTATCGATACCGAAAGAGCTCCTCCCATTAGAGCTAAAAATGCTAGCGGCATCTTATCCCGCTTCATAACATAAACAGCAGCAAAAAATGGGAGTGCAAACGGTAAAATATTTGTTAATATATATGCTCGTCCCAAAAGAAAACCAATAACAACAATAATAAATCCCCATCTAAAGAAAACTTGCTCAAATTTCATTCGCAACTTACTCGTCCACTTTATTCCTCCAAGCTGACTCTCATTCATTGCCAATGCACTTGTATTCATAGTATTCCTTCCTGCTTTAGGCATATTTTTAACACCACCTGCATAGTTTAATTACTGTCATTATAAAAGATGATTGTTGGTTTTTTTGTCAAAACAACAGTTTTCACTTTTATAATCGTTCGACTTTTTATTCGAAATAACTCTACAGATATACACGGTATGTAAGTTATTTTTAAGATTTTAATTAAATATTCGGAAAATATAGGGTGATTTTGTAGAAGTGTTGTATATCTTAATTTATTTAACAAAAAAAGATCATGCAAATTTGCATGATCTTTTTAGATGACCCGTACGGGATTCGAACCCGTGTTACCGCCGTGAAAGGGCGGTGTCTTAACCACTTGACCAACGGGCCGTTAAATTAAATATAGCGGCGGAGGGGATCGAACCCCCGACCTCACGGGTATGAACCGTACGCTCTAGCCAGCTGAGCTACACCGCCATGTCGTCTTATTTAACGGACAATTAGTATCTTACATCAGATACTAATTAAAGTCAACACATCTCAAAAACTTTTTTAAAAATATTTTTAACATATAAAAAAGCACCCTGAGCCATCACTCTGGGTACCTCTCTATATGTTAAAAACTAAACGTCCTTATTATCCGCGACGCGCGCCACGGCCACCACGTTTAGACTCTGTGTTACGCTTTAAAGAAGTTAAACGATCTTCGCTATCTTTTAAGAAGCGTGCCATCTTTTGCTCAAATGTTTCTTTCGGAGCTCGGTCGTTACCGCCACCGCGATTATCTCTGTTGAAAGAGCGATTATTACGTTGTGGACGTCCAGAACGTTGTTGATCACCACCGCGTTGGTATTCACCGCGTGGACGATCTCCTTCTGTTTTTTCACGTTCTTTCGCTTTTTTGATAGATAAACCAATCTTTCCATCTTTTTCAACATTAATAACTTTTACTTCTACTTGGTCGCCCACTTTTAAGTGATCGTTAATATCTTTTACATAGTTATCAGCAACTTCACTAATATGAACAAGACCCGTTAAGCCCTCTGGCAGCTCCACAAAAGCCCCAAAATTTGTAATACCTGTTACTTTACCCTGTAACTTGCTGCCTACCTCGATTGACATAAAAAAAATGCTCCTCCTTAGTGGTTAAAAAGTCAAATTTTACTTTATTATATATAATCCTAAAATATAGTGTCAATAAGACATACTCTACTTAGAAACAGGAAAAATTATCTCCCCTTTACCAGAGAAGAAATAATCCCTTCTAGCAATCTTTAATACGTACTCTTCATCATTTAACTTTTGAACTTCGTCTTTTAGACTTTTTTCTTTATTCGTTAATGAATCCAGTTCTTTTTTCATGTCCTTAACTTTTGCTTCTTTTGCTTTAATGGAACTGTTTTGTTGATAAAACGTTACACTAATACTCGCAATAATTGTAAAAGTAAAGACAAGAAAAACCGCTAAACGGCGATAAAGTCGCTTCCTGTTCTCATCCGTTTGTATTATATGCTCTTTAACAGGATTTGGACTCTGTTTTTCGATTGTTCTTTGTCTCAGTCCCCTCATTTCCGAGGTCCCCCTAACTTCTTTTTTATATGCTCCCATAGTTGGAAGATATGTCCCTTCAATTTTGCTATATATTGCAGGAACCCTATATGTTTCACTATAAAAAGTTTAACACGATTAGGGAGAAGTTTCCATATGAGCGAAGCAATAAATCGAACAGGCCAGAAAAAAACTTTCCATATGAAAAGTAATATCCAAATCACCATTTTCCATAACACATGTCCAATTGAAAGCAGTATACGAAATAAGAATAATATAAATGCAATAAATAGCTGCGCTATAATAATAACAGGTTTTATCATGAGTAGCTGTATAATTCGAACAAAAAAATATGTTGTTTGTATAAAAATATAGATGAGAAAATTTAACAGCTTCATGTATAGTGCCTTCAGTAAGCTTTGATATGCCGCAAAACCACATAATAATGCCAAAAACACATATATACGTAGCTCAGCTTCATTTACGAGAAGCAATACATAAAAGACGGATAATGCTTGGACAATCCAAAATAATATATCATGTATAAATACAAGCCAACGTTTACGTTCTTGGCGCTTTAAAAAACGTTGATATGTATCTAAAGACGCTCCAATCCAAGCACCCATTCCAATCATTGAAAGCATTGTATACAACTGAATTGTTAAGCTCATTTAAACAACTTACTAAAGAAACCTTTAGTTTTTTCCCCTTGATTTTCATCAATATACAGCATCTCATTAACTTTCCCTTTAATCGACACAATACCTTTTTCCACATCTAAATTTTTCATTTGTAAATTTTGACCACGAATTGTTAAAAAACCCATTACGGTCTCTAGTAAAAACTCTTCGCTATCAAAACTCTCTACCTGCTTCACACCGGTAATATCAATTATACGCCTGCCACGCATAATAATGTCATGCTCTACAGAAACATTTTGTTGATTAGAAGACGTAGGTGAGTAACCATTATTCACGTAAATCCCCCCATAGGTTTTTACTAGCTAATAGTAATGTATGAGGGGATAAATGATTTTAGAACAAGCCTTCTTCCGCTTTTACTTTTTCTTCACGAACTAAGCTATACATATTTGCTGCATCTTCTTTTTTAGTTGTTTCTTTTAATTCATTTATTTTCACAGTCACTATTTTTTGACCAAAACGAATTGTTAATTCATCAGCTACTTTCACATCAGAACTCGCTTTTGCCACTTGACCATTAATAGATATTCTTCCTTGATCAGCTACTTCTTTCGCTAATGTTCTTCTTTTAATTAAACGTGATACTTTTAAAAACTTATCTAGACGCATATCAAATCCCCCTATTAACACTCTGTTTGTTTCGCTTCTTCCCATAAAACATCTAACTGTTCTAATGATAAATCTTTCATCTCTTTATTCATTTCAGCTACTTTTGCCTCCATGTATAAAAAACGACCAGTAAATTTCTCATTAGTTGAACGTAACGCCTCTTCTGGATCTATTTTGTAATGACGAGCTATATTAACAAATGCAAATAGTAAATCACCAAACTCACCTAGCATCTTTTTCTCATCCATATTTGTAACCTCTTGTTGGAACTCTTGCCATTCTTCCAAAGCTTTTTCTATCATCGGTTGCACATCAACCCAATCAAATCCAACCTTACCAGCTTTCTTCTGGATTTCATAGGCGCGTAGTAACTGCGGCAAACTTTTGGGAACGCCATTTAAAACAGATTCTTTCACGAATCCTTTTTCTTGTTTTTTAATTTCTTCCCAATTTGCAATCACTTCATCAGCGTTGTTTACATCCGTATTTCCAAACACATGCGGATGGCGACGAACCATTTTCTCAGATAGAGTTCGAATGATATCATCTATAGAGAACCAACCTTCATCTTCTCCGATTTGAGCATGAAGCATAACTTGTAATAATATATCACCTAATTCTTCTACTAAGTGATCATCATCCTCTTCATCGATTGCTTCCAACACTTCATAAGCTTCCTCAATTAAATATTTCTTTAATGATTGATGTGTTTGCTTTTTATCCCACGGACAACCATTTGGACCACGAAGTTCCGCAATAATTTCTCTAAGAACATCAAACTGTTGATACAAGGACGCACGCGCCTGAACTGGCGGCACGTACACACTCGTTAAATTATTCAATTCCGTTTCATGATCTAACATGTACAACGGTACCTTCTTTACTTGTTCAAATGAAGTTCCTGCAGCTGTTACGATATACACTTCATAATCATCTGGTAACATCTCCATTAATGTTAATTTCACATCAGATGCAACGAATGCATCATATACTTGGCAAAAGATTAAATGTTGACGCAGTTCTAATTGCCCTCTTTCAAATGATGTAGCATCAAGTAATTGGAATCCTTCAATCGGATCAATCTTTAGACTTGCAAACATAGGATCAAGGAAACTTTGTCCACCCTCAATTCGCACTTCAACATTTGAAACCTCTCCTTTTTCCAACAGTAGCTGAACTGTTCTTTCTGCTACAAGTGGATGCCCGGGAACAGCATAGATAATTTCTGTACCTTCAGCTTGTTCTAGCAATTTATTCGCAATTGTTTCATATACAATTTCAAACGTATCATGTGCTTCATATACAGCATCAAAAGACGTATATTGTACGCCTTCTTTCTCCAATTCTTCTATAACTGGATGTTCTTTCGTTCTAACAAACAGATGGTCTGCTTCTTTTATTTTTCGATATACACCCATCGTTAGCTGATCTAATTCACCAGCTCCTAAACCTAAAACAGTAATGATTCCACTCACAACCAGTCACCTCTATCCACTCTTCTTCAATGAACCTTCTTTTTTCTCTTGTTTCATAACGGTTCCTAATTCTTTTTTTGTAAATACACGTAATTTCAAAATAAAAAACATATATGTCAATCCGCCAATGGCTACACCTAACAACGCTTCAAGTGTCGCGCTTCCTCTATGTTCCGTATCAATTACTAATCCAGACATCTGTAACACACGTGTGAACATCATTAATACAAATCCCATACAGATACCACTAATTACTATCCCTAACATATTTCGCTTATTGATAAGTGACCCTGATACAGCTCTCGTAAGCAACAAAGTATTTAGTCCAGAGATTATAATTAACGCACATAAAGTCGCAAAGGCTGCACCTTTCACACCAAAATAAGGCATGAATATATAATTTAACGCTAACTTTAAGCAACCTCCAAATACAACAAATAATGCTGGCTTAAACGTTTGCCCCAATCCTTGTAAAATAGAAGCTGTCGTAATTGACAATGAACTAAATAAAATAGATAACGATAAAATAGATAAAACATCTGATCCATCACTGTTTTCAAACAACATAATATTCGTAGGTTGAATAATACAAGTTAGTCCAATAGCTGCTGCAAGTCCAATAACACATGTTATTTTCACTGCTAACTTTACCTTTTCTTGAATAAAGGAAAGATCTCCTCTTTCCTTCGCCGCTGTAATAATCGGAATAAGTGACAACGAGAAAGAAGTCGTCACAACAGTACCTAATTGCATTAGCGGAATACTTCTATCATAAACACCCTTTAATACCTTTGCATTTTCAGCCTGTTCTCCCGCACCAATAAGTAAGCTGTAAAAGGACACTGAATCAGCCATCTGTATAAAAATAAGCACTAAATTACTAACACAAATCGCTAACCCCTGCCAAAAAAGGATTTTAACTATCTTCCTTTTACCCTTAATTCTCGCTGCACTTTTGAAGAATATAGAACGAAAATCTTGACGCATATACAATATAAGTACAATAATCCCAATAAGTCCACCCGCAATTGAGCCTAACATAGCCCCTGCACCAACTGTATATAAATCAAATCCGTGAGCAATTAGGAATAGCGATAAAAATACAATAATAGAAACTCGAATTGTTTGTTCTATTACTTGCGAAACAGCCGTTGGCATCATATTGTTGAATCCTTGAAAATACCCTCTTGCTACAGACAAAAATGGCATCAATAAGAATAAAAATGAAATAACACGTAGTAATTTATCTAAGTGTATATCGCCCATAGCTACCGCAATTGTTTCGGCCCCAAAAAACAATGTAAAGAAGCCTATAAAACCAATTCCTAATAAGAACCAAAAAGATACACAAATAATTTCTTCTGCTTCTTTTTGTTTTCCCCGCTCTAGTCGTTCTGCAACCATTTTCGAAATGATAACAGGAAATCCATAAGTAGCTAAAATTAAACAAAATCCATAAAACGGGTAAATTTGTTGGTAAATATAAAACCCAATATCCCCCGCTATATTTTGATATGGAATACGGTAAAAAGCGCTTAATACTTTTGTAACGAAACTTGCAATCGTTAATATAATAGCCCCACGCCAAAAGGCTTGATACTTCTTCGCTTCCATACAAGAAAACTCCTTTTTCTATTCTCACCTCTCGTATTATATCATAAAGAAAAGAACAAACTCCCTTCCCAACACGGGTAATAATGAGTTCCTACACGTTAAAAATATTCAACGAAAAAAGGTAGCAAAGTGCTACCTTCATTCAATATACATATATCTCCAAATAATTGATTTCTCAAAAAGAAAGATCATAATTAGGAAAGATTGCTACTTCTAAAATCAATATACCCTTACTGTTCCATTTGTTTCGCTAAGAAACTGGCAGCAGTATTAACCGCTTTATGCTCGATCTCGCTTATAATAGCTTCTTTTGAAAAAATAATGACGGCTCCAATCGGATCTCCGTTTGCAACAATCGGTCCAACTGTATAAGAATGAACCTTTTCTGTTACACCATCAATAATGGAAATATCACTTTCATCCGTCATAATAACAGACTTTCGTTCTTCCATCGTTTTTTCAATTAAATCGCCAACACTTTTATTTAAGTATTCTTTTTTCGATACGCCTGATACTGCGATGATAGAATCTCGATCACACACAAGCACATTATGTCCTAAGCTGTCATATAAAGCATCAGCATATTCTTTTGCAAAATCACCTAGCTCACTAATTGGAGAATACTTCTTTAAAATTACCTCTCCATCGCGATCAACAAATATTTCTAGTGGGTCTCCTTCTCGAATACGTAAAGTTCTACGAATTTCCTTCGGGATTACGACCCTGCCTAAATCATCAATTCGACGTACGATTCCAGTTGCTTTCATTCTAATGCTGCCTCACTTTCTACTGATGATCAAAGTGGTGAATTTACCTGTTCATGTAAAAATCACCAACTGTTAGATATAGTATTTTACACATTAGTTCTTCTATGCACGTCGAATTGTATTTTTTTATCTTATTTTAGGCATTTATTACTTCTTTTTTTACATCTGGCAAGCCTTTTAATAAATTTTCAGCAATCGTTAACCACTTCGATGTCTCTAAGCCATTTGTTTTCATAACAATTTTCAATTGTGATCCTTCCATTCCTAAACCGATCATACGTCCAAAACTATTTCCGAGCATGAATAATTTTCCACCATCAATATTTTGACTTGCTTGTTCAGAAAACAGGAATGTTACTTCAAATTTATTCTGCTTAATTAATTCAATTTTTTCTTTCATTGCCAACACTTTAATATTTGCAATTTGTAATAAATAACCAACTTCTTGTGGATAATCGCCAAATCTATCGATCATTTCTTCCTGCAATTCTTCAATATCCTCAATTGCAGAAACACCTCTAAATTGTTTATACATCATAATTTTTTGCTTACTATCTGAAATATAAGCATCTGGTAAGTATGCATCTACCTCTAAGTCAATTTCAACATTAACTATATTTTCAGCCCCATCTGTTCCTCTACGCTGTTCAATTGCATCTTTTAACATTTGAGAATATAGATCAAATCCGACAGAATCAATAAATCCATGCTGTTCTGCCCCTAACAAATTACCTGCTCCACGAATAGATAAATCTCTCATCGCAATTTTGAAACCAGATCCAAGTTCCGTGAACTCTTTAATTGCTTGTAGACGCTTCTCTGCAACCTCTGACAGCACTTTGTCACGTTTATATGCAAAGTATGCATATGCAACACGATTAGAACGTCCAACACGCCCACGAAGCTGATACAACTGTGATAATCCCATACGATCTGCATCAAATACAATTAACGTATTTACATTCGGGATATCTACACCCGTCTCAATAATTGTTGTACTTACAAGAACATCATGCTGTCCTTCTAAAAATGATAGCATAACAGACTCTAATTCGCTTTCGTTCATTTTCCCATGTGCGTACGTTACGCGGGCATCTGGAACTAACATCGAAATTTCATCTGCTTTTCTTTCAATATCCTCTACACGATTATATAGGAAGTAAACTTGACCACCTCTTGCAAGCTCTCGCTCTATCGCCTCTCGCATTAACGCTGGATTATACTCGACTACATACGTTTGGACTGGGAAACGATTTTCTGGTGGTGTCTCAATAACAGATAAGTCGCGCACACCAAGCATAGACATATGAAGCGTCCGCGGAATCGGAGTTGCCGTTAATGTTAATACGTCAACATTCGCCTTCAATTGTTTAATTTTTTCTTTATGTGTCACACCAAATCTTTGTTCTTCATCAATAATAAGAAGCCCTAAATCTTTATACGTAACATCTTTAGATAAAATACGATGTGTTCCGATTACAATATCTACTGTTCCATCCTTTAAGCCCTTAATTGTTTCATTTTGTTGTTTTCTCGTACGGAATCTACTTAATAAGCCTATATTGATCGGATAATCTTGAAAACGCTCTCGAATTGTTTCATAGTGTTGCTGCGCAAGAATCGTTGTCGGTACTAAAATTGCAACTTGTTTTTCATCCATAATTGCTTTAAATGCCGCACGAATAGCCACTTCAGTCTTTCCATACCCTACGTCACCACAAAGGAGCCTATCCATCGGGCGTCCGCGTTCCATATCTTTTTTAATCTCGTCAATAGAACGTAACTGATCCTCTGTCTCTTGATACGGGAAAGATGATTCGAACTCTTGTTGTTCTGCCGTATCTGGCGTATATGCATAGCCTTTTGAAGCTTCGCGCTCAGCATATAGTTTAATTAGGTCATCCGCAATGTCTTGTACAGATTTTTCAACTTTCGTTTTAACCTTTTTCCAATCATTCCCACCTAATTTGTAAACTTTCGGATCCTTACCTTCAGATCCTACATATTTTTGAACTTGATCAATTTGTTCAATTGGAACGTATAGCTTATCATTACCTTGATATTTAATATTTAAATAATCTTTATGAACACCATTAATCTCTAATGTCTCAATACCTAAAAATTTACCTATACCATGATTTACATGAACTACATAATCTCCAACTTTTAATTCCGAATAACTTTTAATACGTTCAGCATTCGATAACTTTTGTTTACGTTGTGATTTTTTAACTTTCTTATGAAAAAGCTCCTTTTCAGTAATGACAACAAGCTTTTGCATCGGCATTTCAAATCCTGCATGTAAATCACCTACAGCAATTTGTAATCTTCCAGGCAATAAAATATCTGTACCTTCTACAATATCTGCCTCAATATCATAATCACTTAAAATATGTTGTAATTTTTTCACACGTTCATCATCTGTTCCGAGTACAACAGTCGTAAAATGCCCTTCATTCCATCTATCAATTTCTGTTTTTAACAAATTCATCTGTCCATGGAAATCTTGCATTGTTTTACATGTTACATTAACAATATTTTGCGGATGTGTGTGTGCGATATGACGCAAGAATAACGTTAAATATACAAAACTTCTTTTTTTATGATGAAGAAACCCCTCGAATGGGTGAGAGAAAGATAAATCTTGAATAATTGTTCCTTCACCAAGAAGTGATATATACCATTCCGCCTCTTCTGTTTCAAGATGTGATGCTGTTTCTTGAATACGGGAAATCTCATCTAAAATTACAACACCATCTTCTGGTAAATAATCTATCAGACTAGCAGGTTCTTTATAGAAAATAGATAAGTATTTAAACATCTGTTCTATACTTTGCCCGTTTTTCAACATCTCAATTTCATGACTTACCGTCTCAAGCACTTTAGTCTTTAGTTTATCATCAGAAAGTTTTTGCATCGTCTTAGTCAAGCCTTCTTCAAGATGCTGAATTCCTGATTTTAATTCTTCCTGTGAAAATAAAAACTCTGTTGCCGGACCAAACCTAACGCTTTCTTTTTTACCTTGAGAACGCTGTTCATCCACATCAAATAATCGAATAGAATCGACTTCTGTATCAAAGAATTCAATACGAAATGGTAGTTCTTCAGTTAAAGGATATATATCTAATATTCCCCCACGCAAACTGAACTCCCCTGGAGCTTCTACCATCGACTTACGTTCATAGCCAATATGATGTAAAGTATGCAAGAGCGCATCTAAATCAATCTCTTGCCCTAGATTGATTTCAACTTGCTTTTGCTTCCACAATTCTTTTATTGGTAAAAATCTACGCAATCCTGCCACTGGCGCTACAATGATTCCATTCTCTCCCGCAGCCAAGCGATTTAACACTTCTATACGTTGCGCCTTCAATTCTGGACTTGCAACTCCAATTTCCGATGCTATCAGTTCATTCACTGGATATAACCACACATCTTTTTCACCAAGTAACGCCACTAAATCTTCATGTACTTTTTGTGCTTGGTATAAGTTATGTGTCACGATTAATTGTGATTTTTTTGTTTTTTTATATAAAGCCGCCATTAATAATGAACGAGAAGACGTTGCCATCCCTGATATAAGTTGTTCTTTTAACCCATTAATAACCGATTGTATCTCTTCATTTTTATAAAATTGCTCTAATAAACCTATCATTTTTAAAACTCCTCTCAACATAAAGAGCAAGTCATTCTATTTTATGCAAATATTTTGGAAAAGGAAAACAGAAAAATGCTTTGGACATGCCAAAGCGACAACATTTTATTGCAGAAATTTTTCATACTCATAATACTCAGGATAAGATGCGAGCGTTTCTTGACACGATTCACAAATCGTTTTTATATATATATTTCCATTCTCATGAAAATGAATCATTTCTACTACTTCTTGCTCCGTTAGTTGAAATAAAACGTCGCTATATACTTTTTCTGCGTTAATGGAGCCTACATTACCTCCGCAGTGTCTGCAATAATAATACCCTTCCATACTAGCCTCCTAAAAATTCAATTACTACTAGTATGGGTAAAACAAAAGAGAAATATTCCCAATCTTATTTTTAACTATTGAAAGTATTCATGATTTGAAGAAAAGGCTTATTTAGCCACTCTTCACATGCATCCGCTGCTTTTTCAATAGAATGGTTAACATCCGGAATCTCTTCAGATGTAAAGCGTCCTAATACATAATCGACTACCTTCATTCCATTTTTCGGGCGATCAATTCCCATACGGATACGTTGAAATTCTTGTGTTCCTAGGTGCGAAATCGTTGACTTTACACCATTATGTCCACCAGCACTACCTTTCATGCGAAGACGCAATTTACCTACAGGAATGTCTAAATCGTCGTACATAACAACGAAGTCCTCAACATCAATTTTATAATAATCCATGAGTGGACGAATACTTTCCCCAGATAAATTCATGTATGTTAGCGGCTTTAATAAGATTACCTTTTCTCCATTAACAAACCCTGCACCAAATACACCTTTAAATTTTTGTTCATTCAAAGAAATGTTCCAACGCTTCGCAAGTTCATCAATGGCCATAAATCCAATATTATGCCTTGTTAATTCATATTCTCTACCTGGGTTCCCAAGTCCTACTATCAATTTCATTCTTGTACCACTACTTTCTTTTTTCGATACGAAAAGACGTAACCAATTTTGGTTACGTCTCATTCTATCCAATTAATTGAATAATACACTCACAGATTCTTCTTCGTATACACGAATGATTGCTTCTCCGATTAATGGAGCAACTGAAAGTTCATGTACTTTGTCGATTTTCTTCTCTTCCGGTAATACGATAGAGTTCGTTACAACTAACTCTTTAATATTTGAATTTTGAATACGCTCAATTGCTGGACCAGATAATACTGGGTGTGTACAGCAAGCATATACTTCAGAAGCACCGTTCTCAACAAGAGCGTTTGCTGCTAATGTAATTGTACCAGCTGTATCAATGATGTCATCAATTAAAATCGCTGTTTTGCCTTCAATATTACCGATAATGTTCATTACCTCTGAAACGTTCGGGCGAGGACGACGCTTATCAATAATAGCGATTGGCGCTTTTAGACGATCTGCCATTTTTCTCGCACGAGTTACACCACCATGATCAGGAGACACGATTACGATATCTTTAAGACCTTTTGTTTCAAAGTAATCAGAAAGAATCGGTACACCCATTAAGTGGTCGATTGGGATATCAAAGAACCCTTGAATTTGTGGAGCATGTAAATCTAGAGTGATTACACGAGTTGCACCTGCTGTTTCAAGCAAGTTTGCTACAAGTTTCGATGTAATTGGTTCACGAGAACGCGCTTTACGGTCTTGACGCGCATAACCATAGTAAGGAATAACAATATTAATTGTTTTCGCAGATGCACGTTTTAATGCATCGATCATAATAAGTAATTCCATGATATGTTCGTTTACTGGGAAGCTTGTAGATTGAATAATGAATACATCGCAACCACGGATACTTTCTTCAATGTTAATTTGAACTTCTCCATCACTAAAACGATCAACAGAACATTTTCCTAGTCCTACTCCAATATGCTTTGCAATCTGCTCAGCAAGTTCCTTATTAGAGTTTAAAGAGAATACTTTCAAATTAGAATTTAGATATTGAGTCGACATCTAGATTAACCCTCCACATTATTATGATTTTTTCTTATTCAGCAATTGATCAACATAGTCTTCTTTGTTAACTTGACGTGCACGTGCTACCGATAATGCTTTTGATGGAACATTCTCTGTAATTGTAGAGCCTGCCGCCACATAAGCACCATCTTCAACTGTTACTGGAGCAACAAGGTTTGAATTACATCCAATAAATACCCCATTACCAATCACAGTTTTGAATTTATTCTTACCGTCATAGTTCACCGTAATTGAACCACAACCAAGATTCACGTCTTCTCCAACTTGTGCATCCCCGATATAACTCAAGTGTGAAGCTTTACTTCTATTACCAAAGACAGTTTTTTTGATTTCCACGAAGTTTCCAACGCGTACTTCGTCTCCAATAACTGAATCTGGGCGAATATGTGCAAATGGACCAACCGATACTTCTGTACCAAGCTTACTATCATGTACAGTAGATTGTCGAATTGTCGTACGATCTCCAATTTCACTATCGCGAATTACTGTATGCGGTCCAATTTCACAATCAGAACCAATTACAGTGTTCCCCTCAATAATTGTTCCTGGATGAAGAACTGTATCGCTACCGATAATTGCATCAGCAGAAATATAAGTGTTACTTGGATCAATAATTGTAACACCATTTACCATGTTCTTTCGATTGATACGGTTTTTCATAATAATTTCCGCTTGCGATAGAGCGACTCTGTCGTTAACACCTAACGTTTCATCGAACTGCTCTGTTTGATAAGCTGATACGATATGACCTTCATTTTTTAAAATCTCAATAACATCTGGAAGGTAATATTCACCTTGCACGTTATCATTTGAAACTTTAGAAAGTGAAGCAAATAAAGCCTTATTATCAAAACAATACGTACCTGTATTGATTTCTTTAATAGCTAATTCTTTCTCATTTGCATCTTTATGCTCAACAATCTTTTCAACATGACCATTCTCATTACGAACAATACGGCCATATCCAGCAGGCTCTTCTATGTATGCTGTTAGCACCGTCGCCATTGCTCCTGCTTCTTTATGTTGCTGAAGTAATGCTTCCATTGTTTCAGCAGTTATTAGAGGCGTATCACCACAAATAACTAAAGTTGTTCCTTCTTCATTTGCAAGTACATTTGCAGCTTGATCTACAGCATGTGCTGTACCAAGTTGTTCTGCTTGTAATGCAAACTCACTTACGTTCCCTAGCTGTTCTTGTACCATTTCAGCACCATGTCCAACAACCGTTACAAGTTTCTGCAATCCTAATTGAGATACTTGATCGACTACGTGTTGTACCATAGGTTTTCCACATACAGGATGCAGCACTTTGTATAGCTTTGACTTCATACGTGTGCCTTTACCTGCAGCTAGAATCACTGCAAATCTGTTTGACATATAGACCCTCCATCGCAACCTATTTATCCATTAAAGATATTATCCTAAATCATCATATATTTCAAGAAACACATTTTAACTATTAAATTTTACCATAATTCTTATAAGATGTTTTACTCTTTAGTATCTTTTTTAAGAAATAAGCTATACTATTTAAAATGATTTTGAAAAAATTAGTAGTTTCTTCTTTTTATGTTAATAAATTATGAAGTTTCCAAATATAAAGCAAAAAAACAAACCCCTGTAAATGCTTACAGGAGTTTGCTACAAAATTATAAGGCTTTTTGTCAAAAGCCCTTTTCATTCGAATTTTACGAAGCACCTGCTTCTTCAAACTCAACCTCTTCTAACTCGCCTAAACGATGATACTCTGTTAAAACCGCATCTTGAATTTTAGAGCGTGTACCAGAATTAATTGGATGTGCAATGTCACGGAACTCTCCATCTGGAGTACGTTTACTTGGCATTGCTACAAATAATCCATTATTACCATCAATTACACGAATATCATGAACAACAAATTCATGGTCTAGAGTAATAGAGGCAATTGCTCTCATGCGGCCTTCTGTGTTTACGCGGCGTAATCTTACGTCAGTCACTTCCATCTTGTGTTCACCACCCTTTTCTAAATAAGCGATATATTTGTATAAATTCCACAAATTTTCTATTTTCCCTTTAATTTTTTAAAAATTTTTAAGATAAAAATTTTTAAAGTAGTTGAATATAGAGATTAGTGGAGGTTATCGCTTACAAAAGGTTACTTAACTAGGGCGATTACTTCAATTTCAACGGAAACATCTTTCGGTAATTTTGCTACTTGCACACAAGATCGAGCTGGTTTATGAGTAGTGAAATAAGAGCTATACACTTCATTCACAGCATTAAAATCATCCATGTCCTTTAAAAATACTGTTGTTTTTACGACTGTATCAAATGAAGCACCTGCTTCCTCTAATACCGCTTGTAAATTTTGAAATACTTGTTCTGTTTGTACTGTTACATCTCCTGTTACAAGCTCCCCATTTGCCATCAATGGAATTTGTCCTGAGCTATAGAACATGTTATTTACAATAATCCCCTGTGAATAAGGTCCAATTGCTTGTGGTGCCTTGCTTGTTTGAACAACTTTCATACTTTTCACCCTTTTATTATTTATTTTACTCTTTAAAAATAGTGTACGAAAGGCAGTTTGTCCATCTATTTTATAATCTATAAATAAAATAAAAAAAGATAGAGCTATCTGCTCTATCTTTTATTCCGCCTCTACAAGCCCTTCATCAAATGGCGCAAGAGAATAATTCCCTTTTTCCACTTGAATCGTTTTTTCTTTCACATCAACTTCCGATAGACGAATTAATGATACAAAATTATTAATTAGTCGTTCTTCAATATCTGTGGATTCTACTAATACACCAATACCAACAACATTAGCCTTGAACTCTTCTAACATACTCATCATACCTTGAATTGTTCCGCCAGCTTTCATGAAGTCATCAATGATTAAAACATTCGACCCTTCTGGAAGACTGCGTTTCGCTAACGTCATTGTTTGAATTCGTTTAGAAGAACCCGACACATAGTTAATACTAACAGTCGGACCTTCTGTTACCTTATTATCTTTCCTTGCAATTACAACTGGTACATCTAAGTAATTTGCCACTGCATAAGCAAGTGGAATCCCCTTCGTTGCCACCGTCATAACTGCATCAATTGGTTGCCTAGCAAAAACAGAAGCAAACAAACGACCTGCGCCATTAATATGGCGAGGATTACTCAATAAATCTGTCATGTATAAGTAACCGCCAGGCAAAATACGATCTCGGTTTTCAAATAAGCCACAAAGCTCATCAATAATTAGATCTGCCTCTTCTTCACTTATATACGGTATATATTTCACTCCTCCTGCTGCTCCTGGTATCGTTTGCAATGTGCCGACCCCTTGTTGTTCAAACGTTTGCTTAATAATAACTAAATCTTCACTAATGGAAGACTTAGCGGATTGATACCTTTCAGCAAAAAAAGTGAGAGATACTAGCTGACGAGGGTTTTGTAGCAAGTAATAAGTCATATCGACTAATCTTGTACTTCTTCTAATTTTCATACTCTCACCTCAAATCACGAATATTCTAAACAAATCATAACGTATTATACGTCTTTATTCAAGCGTTTCTCGCTCTCCTAATAAACGTACCGCATAGACTTGTTCACAAAATCCTTTTAATCCGTTATAAATGCGATGCATTCGTGAATCATGGTGTACAAGTCCAAATACAGTTGGACCACTTCCACTCATTAATACAGCATCCGCTCCAAATCGCTTCATCTGTGATTTAATACGGGCAACTTCAGGATGCATTCCAAATGTTACATCTTCTAAAACGTTACCAACAGTATCACAAATTCCTTTATAATCACCAGAATTTATGACATCAACCATTTTATCTACATTTGGATGTGTAACTCGATTTAACTTTAAATTTCCATACACATCAGCAGTAGATACACCTATATGTGGTTTCGCTAAAATAACCCAACAAGAAGGCGGAGTCTTTATATGCTCAATTTTCTCTCCTCTTCCAGTGGCAATTGCTGTGCCTCCGTATACACAGAACGATACATCCGATCCAATTTCTGCGCCAAGCTCTGCTAACTCATCAATTGTAAGCCCTAAATTCCATAATTTATTAAGACCACGTAATGTCGCTGCTGCATCACTACTTCCACCTGCTAATCCAGCTGCTACTGGAATCGTTTTTTCAATAGTAATAGATACACCTTTTTTTACATTAAACTTCTCTTTTAATAATTTCGCTGCCTGATAAGCTAAATTTCGTTGGTCGTCTGGGACATACCGATTATGGGATAAAATTTCAATACGGTCTTCTGCTAATTCCGTTAGTTCTAGACGATCTGCTAAATCAATGGTTGTCATAATCATTTTCACTTCATGATATCCGTCTTGTCTTTTTCCCAGTACATCTAACGACAGATTAATCTTTGCTGGTGCTTTCACTAGTAGCTTCAATCTATTCACCCACTCTATGTACTCAATCTTTTATCGTTTATTTTACCATAAATTTATAGTAAGACGATGACACTTCCCTAATTATAACGAAAAGCATTCAGAATGAAACTACTTATGTAAAATGATGGCACCTTTTAGAGTACAAAAAGCCGAGGAATGTCTCCTCGGCTACCGTAGCATAGAAAGTATCTTACAACTACTGGTTTCGTTTCATTAATTGCTGTTCTGCAATTTCTATAGCACGTTTCACCATGTTACCAGCATCTTTCGCACGAATTCCGCCCCATCCTTCTTTCTGAACAACATCATAAAAGCCAAGCTCTTTTGCTAGCTCTTCTTTAAATTGGTTTGACATGACACCTCTTCGTCTACTCAATGCAGAGTCCCTCCTTATTTTGCTACGGTATAGTTAGTATGCAAAATAATATAGCTTTTCATTTATGGGAATATATGTAATGATATACAGATTATAAAATGACCTCATTATGAGGGTCTCCATAAAATGTTAACTCTACTGTCTCTGTTAAAACATCTGCATAACTATAAGATACACGTTGCAACGCATCTTCTTGTTGATCCAATTGTACAACAAAAACGGAGCGGTATGTTTCTGCTAGTACACCTGATTGCTCCACAGTTTTTCTTCTTCCACTATTTGCTTTTAACATAAGTCGCTGTCCAAGATGGTGATCTAATTCGCTTTTAATTTCATCTAAATGTTTTGACATATACTTCGCTACACCTCGCTGTAATTTAGATTGAACACTTAAAGCACGATATATCTATCCTAATTATTAACCGCGATTCACAGCTAATATCATCCTGCGTTTGAATAGATAGAAGAAATACTATATTGTAAAAGTATCATTACGTAGTCTTTACGTTCTTACCTCTTTTTATCCAAATTCATTTAAATCCTTCCATACAAAAAGCAAGATACATATGTATCCTGCTTACTCTTCGTAATGTTGAAAAGGTAATCCCGTTCGTAAAATCCCTCTCGTTTCAATTCCACCTAGTCCCTTTTCACCAGTAATTGTATTACGTACGACATCCCATACATTGACTCTCTCCATAAATGAAGTAAAACTAATTTTACCAACTACATATACAGGATCTAGTGCATGAATATTAATTCTAGATGGTGAACTAGCGAAATTGGCCCCTGCACGAATTAGTGCCTCAAAATGTGATTGACATGCCCCAGCAAAAATAACAAGTTGATCCAATGATGGATATTTTTTTCGCACTTCACGAACAGCCTGTACAAAATGCCTTGAATGCCTATATGCCGCTAAATCTCCCTTCACTCCTTTTGATTTTGTATATGCATCATGCCCTGTAATAACGAGAATGTCTGGGCGAAAGTGATCTATTAAGTCTACTACTTTTTCATGCATCTCCGTTTCTTTACAATGAATACCTTGAACAGGAACGTCAATTTTATTATATAAATCTAAGCACTTGCGCAAATATAAAGGGTCTCCATCTATATGCAATACACGTCCCGGCATTTGAAAATAATTTACCTCACTTGTGTATCCACCAGTTGAAGTATGTTCATGCCTTTGTTTCATCAGTACATAATCTTGTTGAAACAAACGATACGTGCGCTCCATTGTTTCTTTCTCACGCTTCACCCTTTTTTTATGTTCTCTTTGATCTATACTAATTAAATCTTCCAGTGGCGCATCCGCCACCAGTCTAATTTCCTCTCCAAACAATATAGCTATCTCGCCTTTTATTTCTATAATACGAAAAAGAATATCCCTCTTATGAGAATATCGTTCCACTAACTCTCCAACATGTAAAACCATTCTCCTACCTCCAAACTCATTAGGCCATCTTACCTGTTTTTAAAGTATGAATTTAGAGAGAGAAAGGTGACAAAAGGGACAGTTCAACTTGAACTGTCCCTTTCATATTCTTATGATAATTTATGAAGAACTAATGCATTACTTAATGTTGCAAACTCTTCAATAGATAGCGTTTCGCCTCTTCGCTTTGGATCAATTCCTACTTCTGTTAAAATTCGATCCAATAACTCCTTATCTTTCGGGAAACCATTTAAATTATTTGATAAATTATTCATTAAAGTTTTACGGCGCTGTGCGAAACTTGCTCGTACTACTTCAAAGAAGAACGTTTCATCTGTCACCTCTACAACCGGTTTAGGACGCTTTAGAAGGCGGATAATTGCAGAATCAACGTTTGGCTGTGGTACAAACACTGTACGCGGTACAGTCATAACTGTTTCAACCTCTGTATAGTACTGAATGGCAATCGATAAAGAACCATACTCTTTCGTTCCAGGTTTAGCAGCTAAACGATCTCCAACTTCTTTTTGCATCATAACAACAAATCCACGAACTGGTAACTTTTCTTCAAGCAATTTAAATAAAATTGGCGTTGTAATATAGTATGGTAAGTTAGCTACTACCATTACATCTTGCCCTTCTTCAAATTGCTCATTAAATACTTCATGTACATCTGCTTTTAGTACGTCTTTATTAATAACTGTAACATTACCATATGGCGCTAACGTCTCATCTAAAATTGGTAATAGTCTTTGATCAATTTCAAAAGCCACTACTTTTTTAGCACGCTTCGCTAATTGCTCTGTTAATGCACCAATACCTGGTCCAATTTCAATTGCACCACTTTCTGAACCAATTTCTGCATGATCGACAATACGATTTAATACATTTGTATCAATTAAAAAGTTTTGTCCTAAACTTTTTTTGAATGAAAATCCATATTTTTCAACAATGTCTTTTGTACGATTTGGCGTTGCGATATCCTTCATTTTTTTTCCTCCTGTATTACTTGCTTATAAGCTTCTGCAAATGATTCCTTTGAAACTTGAAACATCTGTAATCGTTTATGTAACTGTTTTGCATTTGTATAACCAATCTTTAATAGCTTACCCATTCTTTCTCTGCGGCTCTTTGCCATTTCTCCGCCCACTAAGCCTGCATCGACTAAATCACTCCAACTAATTTCACTTGTGTAAGCTTCCATTTCTTCATGTATATTCTCTAGAGCACGGCGAATCGACTCATTAGAAGCATGTTCAATCCCAACCCCCTTTTTCCTTTTAGCAAGCGCTTCTTCCTTCGGTAAAAAAGCATGCTTACAGCCAGGAACCTTGTCAGAAATAATTTTTCGAATACGCTCTCCAGGATAATCCGGATCTGTGAAAATAATAACGCCCCTTTTTTGCTGCGCTAATTTAACTTGCTCAATAACATGATCACCGATTGCTGAACCGTTCGTTTCAATTGTATCCGCATCAACAGCACGCTTAATCGCAACTGTATCATCTTTACCTTCTACAACGATAATCTCTTTTATTTTCATGCTTGCCTCCACACTCATTTCGTCTCTACTTAGTAAAACAAAAAAATGACGACTTTTCCATTATTATTTTCCCCATTCTTATATTTTAAAAAATAGAATAGAAAAATCTTTGTTCCCTGTTCTTATTGTAACACTTCATCATTCACATTTATTTTCTTGATTACTTCTACTAGTTTTTCTCAAAATAAAAAAGAACAGGTTTCCCCCGTTCTTTTTATTCAACACCAAATAAAACTTTTGCATTTTTAGTTGTCATTTCTGCTACTTCCTCATAAGAAATTCCTTTTAAATTCGCAATTTCTTCTGCTACGAGTTTTACATAACTCGGTTCATTTCGTTTCCCGCGAAATGGATGCGGCGTTAAATAGGGACAATCCGTCTCTATTAACAATTTCTCTAATGGAATCTCCGTAGCAACTTCTTTCGGTTTCTTAGCGTTTTTAAATGTAACTGGTCCACCTAACGAAATTAAAAAGTTCATATCAACACATCGCTCTGCTACTTCTACGCTACCGCTAAAGCAATGCATAATGCCCCCTACTTCAGCTGCATTCTCTTCTTCTAGAATATCAACAATATCTTGAGTTGCATCGCGGTTATGTATAATAATCGGCAAATTTACTTTTTTCGCTAATGCAATTTGTTTACGAAATACTTCTTTCTGTATTTCTTTTGGAGACTTATCCCAGTGATAATCTAAGCCCATTTCTCCAAGTGCAACGACTTTAGGATGAGAAGCAAGTTCTTCTAACCAAGCTAAATGTTCTTCTGTCATGTCGATTGCATCAACTGGATGCCAGCCAACCGCAGCGTAAATAAAATCATAGGCTTCAGCTAATTCCATCGCCTTTTTTATCGTTACTTCATCAAAACCAACAACAACTGTATAAGTAACTCCCGCTTCTTTCATTCGGGAAATAACCTCTTGCAAATCTTCTTCGAATTGCTCTGCATTCAAATGTGAATGTGTATCAAACAACATACTACATAACTCCTTTTATATTGAAATCAAGTTTATTCTACAAAAATAAGTTCTTTAATAACTTAACGATAACAATACTACAATCTTAATGCAAAAATAGAGAGTGTAAAAAGAAAAAAGACGCTTCACACATGTTACACGTGAAACATCTCTTTTCTTGTCTTAATTACTTGATCTTCGTACCATTTGGTAGATTTTGGTCGATTGATGCTAATGACAATACGCCATTCTCTTCGCCCGCTAAAATCATACCTTGCGATAATTCACCGCGTAATTTTACAGGTTTTAAGTTTGTTACACAAATAACCTTTTTACCTTTTAAGTCTTCCGGCGAATAGAATTTTGCAATTCCAGAAACAACTTGACGCTTTTCTGTGCCTAAGTCTAGTTGAATTTTTAACAACTTGTCTGCTTTTTTCACAGGTTCAGCAGATAGTACTTCAGCTACGCGTAATTCTACTTTAAAGAAATCATCAATTGTAATTTCTTCTGCCTTCGGTTCTTCTTCTTTTTTCTCTTCTACTTTAGGAGCAGAGCTTTTCATTTGTTCTTTAATGTACTCTACTTCCACTTCCATTTCTAAACGAGGGAAAATTGGGTTTCCTTTTTCTACTTTTGTTCCAGCTGGAATGCAGCCAATTGTAGATAGACTTTCCCAAGATTTATGAGCTTCATCAGTAAGGCCAAGCTGAGCAAACATCTTGCTTGGTGCTACTGTTAAGAATGGCATAAGCATAATACCTGTTTGACGAAGTACTTCTGCTAAATGAGCCATTACAGAGGCTAACTTTTCACGATCATTCTCATCTTTTGCTAATACCCATGGTTGTGTTTCATCAATATATTTATTCGTACGACTAACTAGTTGCCAAATAGATCCTAACGCTACAGAGAACTCCATATTCTCCATTGCTTCTTCTACTTTTTTCAAAGTATCTTGTGCAAACGCTACTAACGTTTCATCAAATTCCGTCACATTTTCTTTAAATGCAGGGATTTCTCCGTTAAAATACTTATCAATCATAGCTACTGTACGATTTAATAAATTACCTAAGTCATTTGCTAAGTCGAAATTAATACGCTCCACAAATCCTTCTGGTGTGAATACGCCATCAGATCCAAATGGAACTTCACGAAGTAGGTAATAACGTAATGCATCTAATCCGTAACGATCGATTAATGTAACTGGATCTACTACGTTTCCTTTTGACTTACTCATCTTTCCATCCTTCATTAAAATCCAGCCATGAGCAAAGACTTTCTTCGGAAGAGGTAAATCTAATGCCATTAAAATTATCGGCCAATAAATTGTATGGAAACGAACAATTTCTTTCCCAACTAAATGCACATCTGCAGGCCAGAATTTTTTATATTTCTCTTCATTTGCTGTTCCATAACCTAACGCCGTAATATAGTTAGATAATGCGTCAACCCATACGTAAATAACGTGTTTTGGGTTACCAGGAACACGAACTCCCCAGTCAAATGAGGTACGAGAAACCGCTAAATCTTCTAATCCTGGTTTAATAAAATTATTAATCATTTCATTTTTACGAGACTCCGGCTGAATGAAATGTGGATTATCTTCATAGAACTTTAATAGTCTGTCGACATATTTACCCATTCTAAAGAAATAAGATTCTTCACGAACAAGTTCTACATCATGACCACTATCTGGGCTTTTTCCTCCAACTACTTTGTCGCCTTCCATAATTGGATCTACTAATTGATGCTCTGTATAGAACGTCTCATCTTGTACAGAATACCAACCTTCATATTCATCAAGATAAATGTCACCTTGATCTACTAATTGCTTAAAGATTTTTTCGACAACATCTTTATGACGATCTTCAGTTGTACGAATAAAATCATCATAAGAAATATCCATCTTCTCCCAAAGCTCTTTGATTCCTGCAACAATGTTATCAACATATGCCTGTGGCGTAATATTTAACTCTTCTGCTTTCTTTTGGATCTTCTGTCCATGCTCATCAGTTCCTGTTAAATAATGCACATTATAACCTTGCATACGCTTATATCGTGCCATCGCATCTCCTGCTACTGTCGTATAAGCATGTCCAATGTGTAATTTTCCACTTGGATAATAAATTGGGGTAGTAATATAAAAGGACTTATTTTCCTCTGTCATTGTTTTGGACCTCCCGAATAACCTCATATGTATTTATAAACAGTATATCAAAAACTCATATATAAAGTGAAACTTTAATCAGTAGGGTTTTGTTCCTCCCCACTAATTATTAGCCCACGTTAATTGGGCTTTTACGAGCAGCCCAAATCTAACTTATCTTCTTTACGCCAACCTAATTTTAAATTTAGGTCTTAATGCTCGATATCTTTATCATCTATTGCTCATATTTCAAAAAAATATACAATATCTACTTTAAATTTATTATTTTTTCAGAAAATAATGTAAATAATTGTGGAATTTCCTCTCAATCTATTATATATAAGAAATAAGAAATCTATAAATCTTTTTAAAAAATATAGAATTTAAGAATTGACGGAAATGTAAATGATTGGTATCATATGTCCATAGGGTATTTTGTCGAAAAATGACGAATCTAAAAATAGACTCGAAACTTATAAACTATTTATTTAGGAGGAAAAAAATTATGAAATCTACTGGTATTGTTCGTAAAGTTGATGAATTAGGTCGTGTAGTAATTCCAATCGAATTACGCCGTACTTTAGGTATTGCAGAAAAGGACGCTCTTGAAATCTATGTTGATGACGAAAAAATCATCTTAAAGAAATATAAACCAAACATGACTTGCCAAGTAACTGGTGAAGTATCTGACGGTAACCTTTCTTTAGCTGAAGGTAAAATCATCTTAAGCAAAGAAGGCGCTGAGCAAATCTTAAACGAACTTCAAGATTATATCGAAACAGCAAAATAAGCTTCTCAATTATGAGAAGCTTATTTTTTATCGACATGATAGATTTGATATACATCTCTTTTCGACAAATCTCGATCTTTAGCGACTGTTTTAATCGCTTCTTTTGAATTCATACTTTTTTCATTTATATAATATTCAATATGATCATATACCGAAAGAGATTCCCACCATTGTTCTTCTGGAGCAGGTTCTTCTGTTGAACCAGCTACTAAAATACAAAACTCACCACGTACTTCATTTTGCTTCGTCCACTCAATTGCTTCTTCGATTGTTCCTCGAATAAATTCCTCAAATTTTTTCGTTAACTCTCGACATAATACAATCTCTCTATTTCCCAACACTTCCTGCATCGAAATTAAAGTATCATCTAAACGATGAGGTGCTTCATAAAACATCATTGTAGTTTGTACATAACGAAGCTTTTCTAACTCCATCTTCCGTTCCTTTTTGTTTCTCTGCAAGAAACCATAGAAATAAAACTGCTTTGTTTCAAGACCAGATGCAATTAATGCTGTAAGGGCTGCATTTGCTCCAGGAAGCGGAATTACATGATATTGCTCAGCTACTGCCTCAACGACAATATCGTAACCTGGATCAGAAATACATGGCATACCAGCGTCACTAACAAGTGCTACATTCTTTCCATCCTCTAATTTCTCTAATAGTTTCTTCCCACTTACTTCTTTATTGTGCTCATGATAACTCGTGACAGGTGTTTCAATTTCAAAATAATTACAAAGTTTTTTCGTTTGTCTCGTATCTTCAGCAGCAATTAAATCCACTTCTTTTAAAATTCGGATTGCACGAAATGTCATATCTTCTAGATTTCCAATAGGAGTTGGTACTAAATATAAAACTCCCTTTTCATTTTGTTGAAAGCTTTTTTGTTGCCACATAGCGTTCTCCTTTTTGCATATATGCCTCTTTTTGTTTTCTCGTTAATTTCTTAAAGTAATACTCCGCTTGCATAGCTGTACGCTTATCATCATGGGTCTCTACATATTTTAAAACGACAGGAAGCCTGACACGTGTATACTTAGCCCCTTTGCCGCTATTATGAGTCTGAATTCTCTTTTCTATATGGTTTGTATATCCAGCATAATAACTTCCATCAGAGCACTCTACCACATAAAAAAAGTGCTTATTCTTCTCCATATAAAATTGAACGTAGCTCCTTTGTATATTCGTTATTGTTCTCATATACAACGAGAGGCGGTAAGATTTTCAAATCTGCATTTCCATCCTTAATTCCTTCAATTAACAATGTATTTGCTTCTTTTCCAACCTTAGGATAAACAAATTGCACACGCTTTGGTTCAATTTTATATTTACGCATTAATGTGACAATGTCTAGTAATCGCCCTGGACGATGTACAAACGCTACTTTCCCACCTTGTTTTACTAACTGACTACTTGCAGATACAACATCTTCTAATGTACACATAATTTCATGACGAGCTATCGCTAAATGTTCATTCATATTTTTCTCTGAAGTTTGAGGTGTTTGAAAATATGGTGGATTACATGTAACAACATCATATTGATGACGCCCAAGTTTCTCTGGCATATCTTTCAAATCTCCATGTATGAGGTGAATTCTTTCTTCCAACCCATTGTATTGAACACTTCTTACTCCCATATCATATAAGCGTTCTTGAATTTCCACACCAGTAATATTTCCTTTTGTTCTTGTACTTAATAGAAGGGGAACAACCGCGTTACCTGTACACAAATCAAGTAAATTCCCCTTTTGAATTGGTACCCATACAAAATCTGCAAGTAAAACGGCATCTAAAGAAAAATTAAATACCGATGGGCTTTGTATAATCTTCATGTCTTGTGCTAATAAGTAATCTAAACGTTCATCTTCATATAAATTCATATACTGCTCCTTTTCTTACCCTTAACCTACCCTATTTCATGTATAAAAAATTACCTTTCCAATTATAATTGGAAAGGTAATTTCACTTTTTATTTAAGAATGACAGACAGAACAAACAATCTCCCTCTTTACGTACACTTCCATAATGTAGATTGCAAATATGAAAACCTTCTTGATACAGTCTCGCTAAATTGTCATAGCCTTCACCAATATCTGTTTTCGGCTTCACTTCTTTACGTTTTTGAGTTTTTTGTTTTTCTTTATTCTGCACTTCTTCAAAACGGTGTCGCAAATTGTTATTTTCCATTTTTATATGCTGGTTTTCTTCCAACAACTCTGCAAGATGCTGTTTTAACTCTCCCAACTGTTTATATAAATGTCCAATTTGCTCTTCCATACTAGAAACCGATTCAAAAATATCTTTTTTCTCCACAAGCACCCACCTCATTAATCTGTGGTTTGACTCGAAACGACCCCTTTATTTACTAACTCATCTAACGTATATTCTACTATCCGTTCCTTGTCTACTAGTTCCACTTGAATTAATCTTTCTAAAATATTTAATCCGATAACGCGGCCAGTACCATGCGGGGTTTGTATACGTTGATCTAAATCAGGAAGTTGTTCCTTTGCTGCCTCATATTCATCATTCTCATATTTTAAGCAACACATTAAGCGACCACATAAACCAGAGATTTTTGCAGGATTTAATGATAAATTTTGATCCTTTGCCATTTTAATGGATACAGGTTCAAAATCCCCTAAAAAAGTAGAACAACAAAGCATACGACCACATGGACCAATACCACCTAGCATCTTCGCTTCATCACGAACACCAATTTGTCTTAGTTCAATTCTTGTTCTAAAAATTGCGGCTAAGTCCTTCACTAGTTCGCGGAAATCGATCCGACCATCCGCAGTAAAATAGAAAATAATCTTATTACGATCGAATGTATACTCTACATCTACAAGTTTCATATCAAGATTATGCTCTACTACCTTTTGTTGACAGACTTGATATGCTTCTTTTGCAGCATGTTTGTTCTCTTCAACAATGGTACGATCATTTTCATTTGCAATACGAATAACCTTTTTTAGCGGTAATACAACGTCGTTTTCATCAACTTGTTTTTTGGTAATAACTACTTTTCCGTATTCAATACCTCTTACCGTTTCTACAATGACAAACTCATTTTCAGAGATATCGAACTGATTTGGATCAAAGTAATATACCTTTCCGGCCTTCTTAAAGCGAACACCTACTACATCATACAAAACGGTCATCCCTCCTGCAACCGCAACACTAACTGTTCGAACACAAGCTGCGCATTTACATTAGCGTTGATTCTATTTTTTGCCTCTAATATATTAAAGAGAGCTGATACAATGCGCTTCTGAGCATAGGAAAACGATTCAAACATCTCTTTCTGATCATGAAAAACAAGACGATCTTCTTCTCCAAGTTGAACATATAATAAATCCTTATAAATAAGGAGTAACATATCTAAACCTTGCTGTAATTGTTCTTTCTCTCCAAAGTGTTTTCCCCATTTTTCTTGTACAAAAAAAATAGAGGTTTTATCTTTTTCGAGCGCTTCACATAATTTTATCACTAAAGCTCGTGCTTGTGCAAACCATTCATCACTACATAAAGCTAAAGCTTCATCAAAACTATTTGTAAGTTGAGCAGCAAGTGTCGATAAAGATGCTGTAATCCCTTCATCCTGTAATCTTCTAATTAAAGATTCCGTAGGTAACGGTCTAAACGTAACAACTTGGCAACGAGATAAAATCGTATTTAAAATTTGATGACTTTGTTCAGTAAGTAAAATAGCAGTTGTATCACTACTTGGTTCTTCTAAAAATTTCAAAAGTGTATTTGCCGCATTTGCTGTCATACGATCTGCGTGCTCAATAATATATAATTTTTTATTTGCCTCTAATCCTGTTTTTGAAAACTCTTCTTGTAAATCATGAATTTGCTGCTTTTTAATAGATAATCCGTCTGGTTTTACAATATGTAAGTTAGGGTGGTTACCTGAATCAATTCGCTTACAGTTTGTACATACATGGCAGGGCTCTACCCCATTCCGCTCAGAACAGAGGAAACTCTTTGCCATTTGAATTGCTGTCGCAAACTTTCCTGTCCCTTTCCCTCCCTCTAACAAGTAAGCGTGGGATATACGCTCTTTTGCAATGCTATTCATCAACATTTTTACACCGATGGGTTGTATAGCAGAAAGCTGCTCCCACGTCTTCGTCATAATGCATACCTCACTTATTTCATTCTTTCCTTCTATTATAACAATTTATCTTCTATAATCTGAACAACTTCTTCTATAAGTTTTTCCATCGGCTGATCAGCATTTACCAATACAATACGATCCGAGAAACGTTCTACAACTTGTAAATACCCTTCGCGTATACGTTTATGGAAAGAGATATCTTCCATATCTAGTCGATTTACTTCACGTCCTGCATCTTTTTCAATCCGAGCCAAACCAACCTCAGGCTCAATGTCTAGATAAATTGTTAAACTAGGCATACAGTCCTCTGTTGCGAAACGATTTATTTCAAATACCTTATCCATACCCAATCCTCTTGCATAGCCTTGGTATGCTAAAGAGCTATCTATAAAACGATCACATAACACGAGGTAGTTCTCATTAAGTGCTGGCATAACTTTTTCTACTAAATGTTGTCTGCGCGCAGCAGCATAAAGAAGCGCTTCTGTACGTGCTTCCATCATCGTATATTCTTGTTTATGTAAAATCGTCCTAATGTCCTCAGAAATTGCAATACCACCTGGTTCCCTTGTCGCCATTACCTTTTGTGCTTTTTTTCCAAAATATGGCAATAAGCTTTTAATTAACGTTGTTTTACCTGAACCTTCTGGGCCCTCAATTGTTACAAATAATCCCTTCATCCTAAAACCTACTTTCTATATCATACACTTTCATATATTTCGTATTCCCTTGAAAACGAGCTCCTGCTCTCTCTAAATACATAATTTGCTCTTTATGCCCTGAAGTAATTCTCTCTCCATACATAATCAATGGAATTCCAGGTGGATACGGAATCACCATTTCCGCCGCTATCATTCCAACAGCCTCTTCTATAGATACTATCTTTGTTTTATATCCTTCTAGTTGTTTATACGTATACGGTAAAAGAGAGAACTCACCTTTATAAGTATAACGAATAGATTCTCTCTTGTCTTTCACCTCATAATGTTGCAATGCTACTCGGATCATCTCTATAACCTTCATATACCCCTCATTTGCTTGTAGTGGTAAAATAAATAGGACATTGTACGGATCAGCCATCTCTGTATATATACCGACCTTTTCAAATACAGACTGTAATTCGTACCCTGATAACTGACAACGAGTTTGTACGGTGACCTTTAACTCATCTTGCAACGGATATTCTAAAATGGCGATTTGAGGAATAGAACGTAGTTGTTCCTTAAATCTTCGTAAAAACTCAACAATTTCACTGTGACCTTCTTCTTTTATACGTGCCATTGTAAGGCGTGCTATATCCAAGGAAGCCATAATTGGATACGATGGACTACTAGATTGTAGCATACTTAAATAAGTAGTAACCTTCTCTTCATCTACTAAGTTCCTATTTATATGTAAATAGGAACCCATTGTCATTGCGGGTAATGTTTTATGTGCAGAATGAACTACAATATCTGCACCATATGTTAATGCTGACTTCGGGAATGGTTCTCCCAAACACAGATGTGCCCCATGTGCCTCATCTACCAAAACAGGTATTTTATGTGCATGTGCAAAAGCGATGCTTGCCTCTAGATCCATCCCCATACCATAATAATTAGGATGCGTTAAAATGAGTGCTTTCGCATTTGGATACTTTCCAATTGCTTTCTTAATAATTTCGTTACGAACTCCCACTGGTACATTATAAGCTTCGTCAATCCATGGATCTAAAAAAATGGGATTTGCTCCCGCAAGTTTTAAAGCATTAATAATTGATTTATGACAATTTCTTTGTACAAGAACAATATCATGTTCCCCGCAACAAGACAAAATCATTGCTAAGTTCCCGACTGTTGAACCATTAATTAAAAAATAGCTCCTCTTTGTATTATAAACTTCAGCCAATAATTGTTGTGCCTCATCTATACATTCAAACGGACTATGCAAATCATCTAGTCCTGCTAACTCAGTTACATCAATAGATAGAATATCTTTAAACTCTCTTATTGCCTCCTGAGGGAAGTTTAAACCATTCTTATGACCTGGAACATGAAAGGATAACGGCCCTCTTTCTTTAAACTCTATTAACGCCTCATATAAAGGCATACGATTTTGATTCATCTACATCTCTTCCTTATTATTCATTCTCTATCTATTATACAGAACAAAAAAAATAATAGGCATATGCCTATTTAAAAATATGATACTTCTAGTTTTCGAAGCTGCTTTAAATAATGTATATATTTCGGATCATCTGTCTCTGTATTCACCATATCCTTTTCACATTCATAGCATATTAAATTATTATAAACATATATACCTTCTTTTCTTTTCGTCTCACAAACAATACAAACTTCACTTTGTAATTTCATAACCTTCCCTCCCTATTTAAGTGAACCTATTTTATACTTCTAATCCTTAACAATTCACAGAAAAATATACACCCATCTTTTATATAATATGATTAACTCTTGGGCAACGTGTTTGTATTACTCTTACTTCTTTCCTATTCTTTTTAACAATACAAAAAAACACAAGTCAAATGACTTGTGTTTTTAGTTGCTTGGCGACGTCCTACTCTCACAGGGACAAGGTCCCAACTACCATCGGCGCTAGAGAGCTTAACTTCCGTGTTCGGTATGGGA
>NZ_JAKUGE010000041.1:0-48728 GCF_022663795.1 Bacillus cereus group sp. BfR-BA-01349 | reverse complement strand
TGCTTTTATTTTATCTTTTGAAGAAAATTTAGCCATAAAAAATGCACCTCCAATTGTTAGTTATGTGTCTAACAATTGGGGTGCACTTCAAAATAGGAGTCTTTTTATTACGTTATTTCTTTCGTTTCTTCAAACTTTTTTGATATGCATAAAGCTTATGAATCTCTTCCTTAAATTCATGTAGAAGTACAGTGTTTGCACCATTTGAATAACGCACAGTATTATAAGCATCTATAATAATATCACTTTGAATATTTACATCTTCTTCATCGTTTATTCTTTCTAGCCAAGTCTCAACAGTTTCTCCCCGTTTTCTATTTAAAGGAGGGGTTAACTTACTCTCTAGCTTGAAAATTTCCTTCCGAATTTCGTTATGTGGCGGTTTATTTCGTTTAAAAGGATTTTGGCTCATTCCTTCTTTATCAGTAATGATAGTAGATTCGAAGGCGGGCATATTTGGTAAACTTAAATGTTTTCGTTTTTTTACTATTTTCCAAACGACGTAAATAGCGATAGCTGTACAGACTATTATTGTAGCGCTATTTATGAGTATTGGATCAAAATCAGGAATTTTTTTCCGTCTTCAATTTTGGGTTTTAAGAGATGTCCTTTATTTGCCCAAACATCTTCAGTATCTTTTAATTCCGCTGCTTTAATTAATGGCATTAAAGCATAGCCGACGCCTAATGCGACTACTTCCGTTATAAAACCAAAAATAAGTCGAATGAAAGGAAATATTTGAACAATTAATATACTCATTAAGCCAATCGTAATGATAGAAGCAAAACGTAATAGTTGTTGTTTGCGATTTGCCCCGGTTAACCAAAATGTAATCATAAGATGCAAGGCTAACATTAATAGTTTCCACAACGGTGGAAAGGGTGCATAAAATATAACTGAAACGACAAACCATACAATACCACCTAAAGATTTTTGAACTGGATATCCAGGTCCGACCACATGTACGATAAAGAAAAATAGTGGTAATATGATTGTGCCAAAAAGAGAAAAAGGTAAAAATAAAGAGAAAAGAACGATTTGAAGAACTAAAAGTATTACAAATCCTGTTGTTTTTTTCTGCATAAATTTATGAATAAGAAATACTCCAATATAGCCTGTTGTTAAAAATATTGCAATACTAATTAGTTCATCTCTTTCTGTTAATAATGAAAGCAGGAGGAGCAGAATGAAATCATGAATGTGATATAGCCAAGTTTTCAACCGATTCCACCATCCCTTCACTAGTAATGAGAAACGTTGGCTGCGAGAGAAGAGGGAGTTCATTTCTTTGTAAACCAATGTATATCATTGTAGACGATCGTTCTCTCTTTCTCTTTACATAATGAAGGAATCCTTGTTTCGGAAGTAACGTACTATCATCTGAAATACGAGCTAATTCTTCTAAAGCTTTTGCATATTGTGTTTGTCCTTCATTTAACGGTACATGTAATGCACCGCCTTCTGCTAATACACTAATAAACAATTCAAACGGAATGTGGTGCTTCGTTGTGTACTGGAAAATGTATGTTGCATATGAAATAAGTTCTTCTACATTATCTTTCCAACCAAATCCACGATCGGCAGCTAAAGAAAGACAAATCGTCCAACTATAATTTTTTACAGGTTCATATTGCTTCGCTTGTAATTCCTGCATTTTAGCAGATGCCTTCCAATGAATAGAGCGGAAAGACTCACGCTCATATCGCTTTACACCGATAATAGATGTTTCATCATTGTAAAAAGAAAAATTCGTTCGATAAAATCCATTCAAAAGTTGCTGAAGTTCTTGCAAACCTGCTACTTCTTTAGGAGAAGGATACACAATAATTTCAGTCCTTAATTTATCAAAAACAGGTAAATGTACAGTTAATAGATGAAATGGATCTTTTAATACACATTCAAACTGTTCAATTTGAAACACACCACGCTTCGTTGCGGTTAATGTTAAACCCCATTTTTGTGCCGAATGTGCAGGTTGTGAAAATGGGAAAGAGAATAATGTTTTTGATATTTGTTCAATGCCTTGCTCTTTATGCGGTATAAGGGACGAATTTAAATGAAAGTAACAAACACCATTAACGAGCGGTATGCTGGCTCCATTTTTTAAATGAATAAAAAACTGTCCAGATTCCTCAGGAAAAAGCCGTGTAGTTTGTTTCTCATTTATGATTTGAAACTTCTTCTCTATGAAAGCCACATATTTATAAATAAAAATCGCAAATATATAATAGAAGAAAAAGAGAAACATAAGCATTCGTTGCGGGAAAAAGAATGTGAAAAGTAACGCGATTGGAACGGTTAGTTGAATAATATGGAGTTGAAAAAATAAAGGTACAGTTACAACACGCTGTCCATTCATGCTTGCTCAATCTCCACAGGTACGTCAACTTCTTTTAAAATACTTTTCATAATATCATTTTTTGTCGTACGTAATGCACCTTCCATTGATAAGACGATACGGTGATTCCAAACAGAAGGAACTAACAATTGTATATCTTCTGGTGTGCAATATTCTCTCCCATGTAAAAAGGCTAAAGCTTGAACAGCACGTACTAAAGCTAATGTGGCACGTGGGCTTACACCGTTAGCGATATAATCATGATTTCTTGTAGCATGAGCAAGTTTAATAATGTAATGTTCTAACGGTTCCGAAACAAATATTTCTTTTACTCGTTTTTGAGATTCTAAAATATCTTCTAATGAGATGACAGATGTGACACTTTCTAATGGTAAATCGTTCTGAAAACGTCGCATCATTTGTAGCTCATCTTTAGGAGTAGGATAACCGATTGAAATCGTCATTAAAAAGCGATCAAGCTGTGCATCTGGAAGAGGGAAAGTCCCTTGTGATTCAATTGGGTTTTGCGTCGCAATAACAAAGAACGGTTTCGGCAGAGGAGTTGACTGCTTCTCAAGCGTCACTTGTCGTTCTTCCATCGCTTCTAACAAACTCGACTGCGTTCTCGGCATTGCACGGTTAATTTCATCTGCTAGCAAAATGTTTGTCATAACTGGTCCAATTCTTAATTCGAATTCGCTTGTTTTTGGGTTGAAGTATTCAATACCTGTTACATCACTTGGAAGTACATCAGGGGTGAATTGAACGCGAGAAAAACTACCACCAATACTTTTGGAAATGGTTTTCGCCAGTAACGTCTTCCCAGTACCAGGCACGTCTTCGAGCAGTACATGTCCATCAGCAAGAAGTGAAACGAGCAGTAGATCAATAACATTTTCTTTCCCAACAAACACAGATCCGATGTTTTCTTTCAATTTATGTATCATATGTACCATTCCTTTCATTATAAAAGAGCTAATATTCCTATATTTTAACAAATTATTCAGAAAGTTTGTATCATTTTTTAATTCAAAGAAATGGATATTTAATTATTAAATTACTCTTGCATATTTTGGAATATGATTATAAAATATCGATATACTATGTATCGCTAGTCGATATATCATAAGGCGATGTATCGGAGGTAGTTATAATGAATGCGAAGGCGCAAAAATATATTCCGTTAACTGAGGCGACATATTACATACTGTTATCACTAGTGAAACCAATGCACGGATATGGAATTATGCAAATGGTAGAAGAGATGACAAATGGGGAAGTAAAGCTCGGTCCTGGTACTTTATACGGGAATACGACGAAATTACTTAAAGAAAAATTAATTGTTGAAGTTGCCTCTACAGATAGAAAGAAGTGCTATAAGTTAACGCCGTTTGGGAGAGAAGTGTTAGAGCTAGAATATAACAGATTGCAGAGATCTGTAAGGAATGGAAATAGTATATTAGGGGAGTGAATGGGAAATGGAGACAAAGAAGGTATTCAAACCTTTTGCGATATGGAGCTTGGAAAAAGAAGAAGCTTTTTTAAGAAAAATGCATCAAAAAGGATGGGCTTTACAAAAGTATAATGTAATGTATACGTTTAAGAAAACTGAACTAAAAGATGTAGTATATAAAGCGGATTTTAGACTGGATTATAAAGATTCAAAAGAAAAACAAAAAGAATATATTGAAATATATGAAATGTGTGGATGGAAACATGTAACGAGTTTTGCGAAGTGGAATTATTTTTGTAAAGAAGTAGACGAGGAAAATGAGTTACCTGATATTTATTCAGACAAAGAAACGAAGATACAAAAATTTGTTGAATTGATACAGTTCGTTGCAATTATGTTTGTAATGTTAATTCCAGTGCTTTACTTATGTTTTCTTGGAGTATCAGAATCAGGATTATATAAAGGTATGGTTGGGTTTTTAGTTTGTATATTTTTATATGCGTTTATTAATTTATTTAGGAAGATTAAAAAGTTGAAAAAGGAAATATTTTAACAAAGAGTGATATTCTTAGAGAAGATATTGATGGGAATCAACTTCTCTAATTTCTATATATATTTATTTTGTTCATTCTTTTTTATATAATAAAAGACCAACTTTTTAATTCATAGAACTAACAGTTACAAAGATAATACCATAATACCAGTAACAACACCTAAAAAAATCATAAATGAAGAAGAAATAATCAATAATAACGAACTAGCAATTAATATTAATTTATTAGATTTTTAATTTTTAAAATGGTAGTAAAGTAAAAGACTATAAATAGTAGAAACAAACCATATTGTTAGACCGTAAGGAGTCGTTATTTTCTCCCAATCGAAGATCCAAAAGTAAAAGATGACTATATGGCAAGTTAATAGTAGAAATATTGATAGAAGCGTTATTTTTTTATTATTTGTTTTACCTCGCTTATGTAAACATTTCCAAAAGAGTGCGAAGTTTAACATATAATAAGGAAGAAATACATTTTTAATTAAGTTATTAAACGGAAAAATCCCTTATAGAAAAATCTATTTCTACAAGGGATAATCATGTTTTTATTAGAAAGACTGATTTTGCGCAGGTTTAATAAATTGTTCAGGGTTTTCAACAAGTCCGCATACAGCACATTGGACACGGTATGTAGGTCCTTGATAGGCCATATGAAAAGCATTCATCGTTTCATTTGTGTATTCTTCTTCTGCTTGACCAGTTTGTGGATTTATTTTGACTGGTTTTACTTGTTGCTCAAGAATATTAAAGCGAGTACGATTCGTTTTACAGCTTGGACATAGCATTGGTTCCATATGTATACACCTCCATTTGTATCATTTCTTAAAATCTTTAATTTTATGCAAGCAAAAAACTTTCTCAATATAAATAGGTGTTTAATGTATTTAAAATTCAGAAAAAATAAAATATAATAAAAGTACGAACTGGTTATGTCCAAACCAAATCTCCTGTTTTATGCCAATAAGCTGGGGGGCCGAGAAATCGGCCTCATTTTTTTTGCTCATTACTACAAGGAACAAGGTTTTTGTGAGACTTTTGTCGAAATTTTAGGGATAGATACAAAGGGGGATGTAAAATGGATTTGAAAATGAAGTACATCATTTTATATGTAGAAAAGTTTGAGGAATGTTTAAAATTCTATAAAGATATTTTACAGTTACCTATAAAAGCAGAGCACGGTACATATATTGAATTTAATACTGGAACTACCATTTTAGCGATGAATACGCGGCAAGATGTGAAAGAATTAACAGGACTACCGCTTACAGAAGGTAAATTACAGTCTTCTCATTTCGAATTAGGATTCGTTGTTGAGAATGTATTAGAAACGATTGAGCAATTTAGAGGACAAGGTATTAAGGTTTTAGTTGAACCAATTGTAAAACCGTGGGGGCAAACAATTGCCTACATTGCTGATCCAGATGGAAATTATATTGAAATTTGCAGTTCATTAGAATAGAGGGAGAAAGAGAGATGGGATTTCCGAAACTAGAAACAGAACGTTTACGATTAAGAGAACTTACACTATTAGATGCAGAAACGATGTTCCAATATTTTTCGAAAGAATCAGTTATACGTTATTTCGGAATGGATTCTTTTGAAAATATTGAGCAAGCGAAAACAACGATTCAAACGTTTAAAAATCGTTATGAAGAGGGCAGTGTATTTCGCTGGGGAATCGAGAAAAAAGGGACGGGCCAATTAATCGGAACGTGCGGATTTCATTTAATTAATAATAATCATAAACGAGCTGAAATTGGTTATGAATTAGATGATACATATTGGGGACAAGGATATGCATCGGAAGCATTACAAGCGATTTTAGCTTACGGATTTGAAATGCTGCAACTAATAAGAATCGCAGCGGTTGTATATGTAGAAAATAAATCTTCTCAAAAATTGTTAATAAAAGCAGGATTTCAAGAAGAAGGATTACTTCGAAAACATATGATTCAAAATGGAGTTGCTCATGATACTATTTTATATTCTTTATTAAAAGAAGAGTGGAAGAAGTAATGAGCACAAACGAACTTATAACGATTATGAAGAAGCATAGGGAAAATAGATTCATTTTAGGTATAGATGGTTTAAGTCGATCTGGAAAAACAACATTCGTAACCAATTTAAAAGAAAATATGAAACAAGAAGGCATTCCGTTTCATATTTTCCATATTGATGATCACATAGTGGAGCGTAATAAACGATATCATACTGGATATGAAGAATGGTACGAGTATTATTATTTACAATGGGACATTGAATGGCTAAGGCAGAAATTTTTTCAAAAGCTACAACATGAAACAAAATTGAAATTACCTTTCTTTCATGAAGAAACAGATATATGTGAAATGGAAAAAGTACAGATTCCTATTGTAGGGGTAATTGTTATTGAAGGAGTTTTTCTGCAGCGAAAAGAATGGAGAGATTTCTTTCATTATATGGTCTATTTGGACTGTCCAAGAGAGACAAGGTTTCTACGTGAGAGTGAGGAGACACAGAAAAACCTTTCAAAATTTGAAAATAGGTATTGGAAAGCAGAGGATTATTACTTAGAAACGGAATTGCCGAGGGATAGGGCGGATTTAGTCATTGAATGATTTGAAAATAGAAGGTGAATAGAATGAATATTTTATGGGATTTTGATGGGACGTTATTTGATACGTATCCTGCATATACAATGATGCTTTCTGAAATATTAGGTGACTTAGTAGAAAAACAAGAAATATACAAAAACTTAAAAATATCATACTCTCATGCAATTCAGTATTATAATATTTCATGCGAGCAAGAAGAAAAGATTAAAGTTTTGAAGGAGAAATTCACGCCAAAAGATATGAAACCTTTTGCAGGTGTCGAAGAGGTTTTGAAATTTGCAGATAAAAATGTGATTATGACCCATAAACATAGGACAGGGGTTATGGACATTTTAAAATATTACGGCTGGGAAAAATACTTTGTAGATATGATTACAATTGACGATGGCTTTCCCCGAAAGCCCAACTCTTTAGCTCATAATCATTTACATAAAAAACATAATATTGATTTAGCTATTGGAGATAGAGAATTAGATTTATTACCTGCAAAAGAATTAGGTATTTCAACATGTATGTTTCAAGGTGATTGTGATGTAGTGGATTATTCTTTATCACATTACTCGGAGTTTTTTAAGATAGTGAGTGATAGAGAGTTTTCTTTATAAAAAAAGTTATTAATAAAGACTGAATCTTTCATTTTAAAGGTACAGTCTTTATTTTTTAGAACTCTTTCATTTTATTCCGCAATAACGGGCAGCCTGATTGCTTCAACTAATAATCAGTGGAGGGTGAACAAAACCTCCACTGATTAAAGTTTCACTTTATTTTCTGTATATAATAATTACTAGAGATTAAAGGATAATCGTCCATCTTTAATAAGGAAGTGGTCAGTTTATTTTAACCAAATTATGGTTATTCATGTTAATATGAACTCATAGCTATATAGAAGGGGTGGGGTTAGTATGAAAACTGAAATAGTTCCTAAAAAGAAGTATAGTATAATAAGTTATGTATCTTTACTCATCGGCATTTTGTGTTTTCTATTCGTTTTTATAACGCCAACAAGGATAGCCAATGCAGGTAATATAGTTGGAGATTATATTACAATTGCCCTGACAGGTGTAGGTATCATGCTTTCAATAATCACAATGACGAAAAGAACAGAGAAGAAGGGAATTGCTATTCTTTCATTAATACTGTCCTCATCATTTTTTATATTTTGGATCATAGCAATTATCCTATTGTTTACTGGTCAAATTAGTTTTGCGCCGTAATGTGTAATAAAAAGAGTCCTTCTCGTATGATATCGGGTTCAGTTACGGGAGAGAAAATATAAAATAACACACAAATTAGGGATGTAAATCACATATGATTTAGCACCCTTTTTTTATTGTTATTATAGTGTTTAAGCACTTTTATATAGTTAAATAGTGTTCTAAATAAAAAGATAAATGGAAAATTTATGTTAAAATAGTTGTAGAGATTATGAAAAAATGTTCTTAAACTAACAGTCAGGTTACTTTAAGAAGGTTTTTTCAAAGGAAATGGTAAATATCATATTTTGAAGGGGTGATTGCAGTGGAGTAAGTGATTTTTTTAATCTTAGTTAAATACTTTGAAGGAAGGCATTTATAACTATGAATACAAAACTAATAATAGTAGAAGGGTTACCTGGATTTGGAAAATCAACCACTGCAAAGCTAATAAATGAAATTCTAAGCCAAAATAAAATTGAGGTTGAACTATTTTTAGAAGGAAATTTGAACCACCCAGCCGACTATGATGGTGTATCTTGTTTTAATAAATTTGAGTTCGATAGATTATTATCTAACAGTGGGGATTTTAAAGAAGTGCTCCTTAAGAAAGTTCTAAAAAAAGGAAGCAATTATTTATTACCATACAGAAAGATAAAAAATGAGTTTGGTGACCAGTTTTCGGACGAATTATTTAACATTATTTTAAAAAATGATATATACGAATTACCATTCGATAAAAATGTTGAATTAATTGCTGACAAATGGAATGACTTTGCTGAAACCGCTCTAGAAGACAATAAGGTTTATATCTTTGAATGTTGTTTCATACAAAATCCATTAACTATTGGGATGATTAAATATGGTGAACAAAAAGAAAAAATAATAAATTATGTAATGAAAGTTGCAAAAATCATAGAGAATTTAAATCCAATGTTATTGTATGTAGAACAAGATAATCTTGAATTTTCATTTAGGAAGGCGTTAAAAGAAAGAACTCCAGAATGGTCCACAGGAATTATTGACTATTACACTAACCAAGGCTATGGGAAAGAACATAACCATTCAGGTGTAGAAGGAGCGATAAAAGTTCTTGAAGCTAGAAGGAATTTAGAATTAGAAATATTCGATATGTTAAAAATGAAAAAAGAAAAAATCAATAATACAAAATATGAAATTGACTCATATAGGTCAATGTTAAAAGATAAGTTAGCCATGCAAATGGTGAAATAGCTTTTTACACTAACTGGTGCTTTAGTTGAAGAAGGAAATAAAAACGCTCAGAATATCTTCTGAGCGTTTTAGTTTGTTATTCCTAATGGTTATTAGCATTTTTCTCTTCCTACACTGAACCCATTACTCATATGAAGGACTCTTTTTACTCGGTATCTTCAGGTTGATATTCTAAAATATCCCCCGGTTGGCATTCTAATGCTTTACATATTGCTTCTAAAGTTGAAAAACGGACTGCTTTTGCTTTTCCATTTTTCAAGATAGAAAGGTTAGCCATTGTAATTTCAACCTTCTCCGAAAGTTCTGTTACACTCATTTTTCTTTTTGCTAACATTACATCAATATTAATAATAATTGCCATATTATTCACCTCAGACCGTTAAATCATTTTCTGATTTTATATCTATAGCATCTTTTAATAGTCTTTGGAGAACGGCAGCAAAGACCGCGATTACCATTGAAGCAAAAATCATAATCATTCCGATAATAATAATGCCAGGGGCGTCATCTCTCTCTGCCACGAGATAGAAAAGTGGCATACCTAATACATATAATACACTAATTGCCAATGCGCTGTACTTAATATTTTTTAAAGCTTGAACAGATAGCTCTGAGAATGCGTTATTTTTATCAATATAGTTTAAAAGCTTAAATGTTTGGTACAGTGCGAAGTAATAAGGTATTGCTGTTGCGTATAAATTGATAAATACAAGATATTTAATATATGCAATATCTGGATATAATTCTGCGGCAAAATTTCCTATTTTAGGGACTAAAAAAATGCACATAGCAAGAACGGGGATTCCGATCAGAATTACAACGGTCTTTAAAAAGAGTGTGGATCCTTGTTTCATAAAAAGCACCTCATTTATTTAATATCTTATTAATTTAACATGAAATTTATTGTTTAACAATAAATCTTTATTTCTTTTAATCGAGGATTTATTGTTAAACAAGTAATTAATGAAAAGGATGTTAAATCTTTTTTATAAGATAAATGATACATATCGATATTTAATTAAAGAAAGAGAAAGTAACTATTGTTAGCTTTATGAGAATTGGGAACTAATAAAACATATGTAGGTTTTGGTATGGAAAAGGAAATAAGGTGTATTGAAATGAATGCAAAGTTTATGGAGGAACAATCATGTTGAATTATGGTGTGAAGATGAAAAAGTTACTATTGGTGGGAGCTATAATAGTAAGCGTATTAAGTATGGAAAGTATGATGAATTATCATGCGGCCAAAGCTAAGGTGAAAAAAGTAGAACACCAGCCTAAAAATATAATTATGGTGGTTATGGACGGAACGAGTTCAACGGCGACAACAATGGCTCGCTGGTATAAAGGGGCACCGCTTACGTTAGATCAAATTATAACAGGAGGTGTTCGTACGTTTTCGGCGGAATCAGCTATTACAGACTCAGCGCCAGCAGCAACAGCTTTAGCAACTGGAAATAAATCGAATTCAGGATATGTAGGTGTATTACCTTCTATTGTAAGTTCGCCTAGCTTACAGCCAATAAAAGAAGAAGAAAAGTTACGGCCGGTCGCAAACGTATTAGAAGGCGCAAAATGTACTGGTCGTGCAACTGGCATTGTTGCTACATCTGAAATTCAGCATGCTACTCCAGCCGGATTCTCCGCTCACCATGTCAATCGCAAACATTTTGACGTAATTGCGAAGCAGCAAGTATATCAAAATATAGATGTCGTATTAGGCGGGGGAAAAGCGGCGCTGTTACCTATGAAAAGTAATGGAATCCGAAAAGATGGTGAAAATTTAGTAAAGGTGATTCAAGACAAAGGATACGATTTCGTTGAAACGAAAGATGCATTATTGAACTCCAAATCTAATAAAATTTGGGGCTCTTTCTCACATCATGCTCTTGCGTTTGATATGGATCGTATAGCAACAAATCCAGAACAACCAACACTTTCTCAAATGACAGAAAAAGCAATTCAAACATTATCAAAAGATAAAGATGGCTTCTTTTTATTCGTAGAAGGTAGTAAGCCTGATTGGGCAGCTCATGCTAATGATCCAATTGGGATGATTAGTGATGTATTGGCATTTGATGAAGCGGTAGCAAAGGCGTTACAATTTGCGAAGAAAGATGGGGATACGATGCTCATCGCTTTAACTGATCATGGTAACAGCGGCATCTCTATAGGGAATAGGAATACGACAAAAGGATACAATACTACACCGGTTTCTGCATACATTGATCCATTGAAAAAGGCGAAAATGACACTTGAAGGAACTATAAATAAACTGAAATCTGATTTATCAAATGTAGAAGATGTAGCTAAACTATACGGTTTGGATAATCTAACTCATGATGAAAAAGAAAAATTAAAAGTGGCAAAAAAGAAAATGGATGTAGGACGAATTCTTACTACATTATTGGCTAATCGTGCAAATATCGGCTTTACGACAGGAGGACATACAGGTGAGGATGTATTCTTACATTCTTATGGACCTCAAAAACCAGAAGGCTTAATCCAAAATACAGACATTGCGAAGACGATGGCGAAAGCGATGGGCTTTAACTTAGAAGAAGTAACGAATAAAATATTTTTAGAGAGTGAACAAGCCTTTAAGAAAATCGGTGCAACTGTAACAGCCGACAAAATCGAAGGAGCAAACCCGTTACTCGTAGTAAAACATAATAAAGTAGAAGCACAATTATTTGGTAACAAAAATATAATTCGTATCAATGGTAAAGGGTATGAATTAAGAAGTATTATTGTAGAGAGTAATGGAAAGTGCTATGTACCAGAAGAAGCAATTCAACTATTTGTAAAGCATTCTCGTTAAAAAATTGCCAACCAGTTAAGCTAACTGGTGGCAATTTTTTGTGTTTATTCTAAATGTAAGTGTTCGAATTGTTTTGTAAAGTTTTCCATATGAGACTTGTATAAATGTTAAAGGGAAATTATATTTTTTCTTACATTAAAAAATTTCATTTTGTAGAATAAGAAGTTATACATATAGTAAAGTCTAATGTGTTATCAATTAATATTTACGAAAAATATATTAATACTTTAGAATTTCTTTAATGTTCATTATTTTTTATTTAAGGTTATCCGTTATATTTATAATATGTTTATTTCAATTTATTGTATTGAAGCTCAGTTTTATATAATTATAAAGCAATCATCAAAATAAAATCTCCACTAGAGTAAATTTATTATTTTTTTGCGGAAATTATTATGCAGCTAAGAAAACTGTAGTTTATTGGATTAGAAATATATTAGGATTTACTTGAAGAAAGAGAGAGGGAATAAAATGAATATAGTGCACTTACGTCCTAAACAGCGGTCTAAGTATCGCATTATGCTAGGGAAGTGGTATTACTCTACAAAGAGGTACATTCAGTGGTTGGCAGACGGAAAAACATATGCAAAAAGGTTCCAACAAGAAAAGCTACCTTGTACAGCAATTCAGCACCGAACGATATTACTTCGTAAGCTCAAAGATGTAGATATGTGGTATCAACAGAATAAGGTTGTTAATTTGAAAATTGCTGTTAAAAAACTAAATGGTATCGTCATTAGACCGGGAGAAACATTTTCTTACTGGCGTTTAATAGGTAAGCCAACGAGGAAAAAAGGGTATGTAGAAGGTATGGTATTACATTACGGATCTTTTCAAACAGGTATTGGAGGAGGTCTTTGTCAGCTTTCGAATTTAATATATTGGATGACTTTACATACACCACTGACAGTAACAGAACGATATCGTCATAGCTTTGATGTCTTTCCTGACTCTAGGCGCACTCAACCGTTTGGGAGTGGGGCGACTTGTTCCTATAACTATTTGGATTTACAAATTAAAAATGAAACGGACCAACCGTATCAACTTCACCTTTATATGACAGATGAACATTTAGTTGGTGAATGGAGAACAGTCTATCCGCAACTTTATCAATATGAAGTGTATGAGAAAGAACACTCAATTCAACCTGCATACTGGGGCGGTTATATACGACATAATGTGATTCAACGTAAAGTATATAATCAACAGAAACAGTTAATAGAAGATCAATATGTAACAGAGAATCACGCTATAATGATGTACGAACCACTATTAGCTTGTAATAATGAGAATAGTGAGTAATATGGTAATCCATAGATTAAATAGTATAGAAAATATTTAATTCTTATTTTTATTAAAAAAGTATGAATCCCAGATTTACTGGATTTTGATTGTAACTAAGAACATATAAAAGTTCACTGTTATTTATAGGAGAGTCTGTTTGTTTTTATATCTTATGTATTTCACCCTGCATAAAAAAATATTTCTCAACATTTTATTTGTTGAAAAAGATTGAATATTCGTATTATAACGAATATTATGTTGTTATCGGCAAAAAACGATAATTTGCAGACACTGGGGAGGACATACATTGAAAAAGAAAAAGAAATTAAAACCATTAGCGGTATTAACAACAGCAGCAGTACTAAGTAGTACGTTTGCTTTTGGAGGTCACGCAGCGTATGCTGAGACACCAACATCATCTCTACCAATAGATGAGCACTTAATACCGGAGGAGCGTTTGGCTGAAGCGCTAAAACAACGGGGGGTAATTGATCAATCTGCATCACAAGCTGAGACTTCAAAGGCTGTCGAAAAATATGTTGAGAAAAAGAAAGGGGAAAACCCTGGGAAAGAAATCTTAACAGGAGATAGTCTTACGCAAGAAGCCTCTGACTTTATGAAAAAAGTAAAAGATGCAAAAATGAGGGAAAATGAACAGGCGCAGCAGCCTGAAGTAGGCCCAGTAGCTGGACAAGGTGCAGCATTGAACCCTGGGAAATTAAATGGAAAAGTACCTACTACATCAGCGAAGCAAGAAGAATACAATGGAGCTGTTCGAAAAGATAAAGTACTTGTTTTACTTGTAGAATTTAGCGATTTTAAGCATAACAATATTGATCAAGAGCCAGGATACATGTATTCTAAGGACTTTAATCGTGAACATTATCAAAAAATGTTATTTGGTGATGAACCATTTACTTTATTTGATGGATCGAAAATTAACACATTTAAGCAATATTATGAAGAACAATCTGGTGGTAGCTATACAGTTGATGGGACTGTAACAGAATGGCTTACTGTTCCAGGAAAAGCATCAGATTATGGTGCTGATGCGGGTACTGGGCATGATAACAAGGGGCCTTTAGGACCAAAAGATTTTGTGAAAGAAGCATTAAAAGCAGCGGTAGCAAAAGGAATCAATTTAGCAGACTATGACCAATTTGATCAATACGATCAAGATGGTGATGGAAATAAAAATGAGCCAGATGGCATTATTGATCATTTAATGGTTGTACATGCTGGCGTTGGTCAAGAAGCTGGCGGCGGTAAATTGAAAGATGATGCGATTTGGTCACATCGTTCAAAACTAGGTTCAAAACCATATGCAATTGATGGCACGAAATCTTCTGTTTCGAACTGGGGCGGAAAGATGGCTGCATATGATTATACAATCGAGCCTGAAGACGGAGCAGTTGGTGTGTTTGCACATGAGTATGGCCATGATTTAGGCTTACCAGATGAATATGATACAAAGTACTCAGGACAAGGTGAACCTGTTGAGTCATGGTCTATTATGAGTGGTGGTAGCTGGGCTGGAAAAATTGCAGGAACAGAGCCAACGAGTTTCTCGCCACAAAATAAAGAGTTTTTCCAAAAGAATATGAAGGGGAACTGGGCGAATATTCTTGAAGTAGATTATGACAAACTTAGCAAAGGAATCGGTGTTGCAACATATGTAGATCAAAGTACTACAAAATCTAAACGACCTGGAATTGTTCGTGTTAACTTGCCGGACAAAGATATAAAAAATATCGAATCAGCGTTTGGTAAGAAGTTCTATTACAGTACAAAAGGAAATGACATTCATACAACACTTGAGACACCAGTATTTGACTTAACAAATGCAAAGGATGCTAAGTTCGATTATAAGGCATTTTACGAACTTGAAGCGAAGTATGATTTCCTTGACGTATATGCGATTGCAGAAGATGGAACGAAGACACGCATTGATAGAATGGGCGAAAAAGATATAAAAGGCGGCGCGGATACAACTGATGGTAAGTGGGTTGATAAATCATACGATTTAAGCCAATTCAAAGGAAAAAAAGTAAAACTGCAATTTGAGTACTTAACAGATATTGCAGTAGCTTATAAAGGATTTGCGTTAGATAATGCAGCCTTAACTGTAGATGGAAAAGTTGTTTTCTCTGATGATGCAGAAGGTCAGCCAGCAATGACGCTAAAAGGCTTTACTGTGTCTAATGGATTTGAACAGAAAAAACATAATTACTATGTAGAGTGGAGAAATTACGCTGGGTCTGACACTGCGTTACAACATGCACGTGGCCCAGTGTTTAATACAGGAATGGTTGTATGGTATGCGGATCAAAGCTTTACAGATAACTGGGTAGGCGTTCATCCAGGTGAAGGGTTCTTAGGAGTAGTAGATTCTCATCCAGAGGCAATTGTAGGGACATTAAACGGACAACCTACTGTGAAGAGCAGTACACGTTATCAAATTGCCGATGCGGCATTCTCATTTGATCAAACGCCAGCATGGAAAGTAAATTCACCAACACGCGGTATCTTCGATTATAAAGGATTACCAGGAGTGGCAAAATTTGATGATTCTAAGCAATACATCAACAGCGTTATTCCTGATGCAGGACGTAAGTTACCGAAGCTAGGACTGAAGTTTGAAGTGGTAGGCCAAGCTGAAGACAAGTCTGCAGGTGCAGTTTGGCTTCATCGATAAAATAAGGTAAAAAGAAGAGAAGCTGCGATAAGTCGGTGAAACTGACTGATTGCAGCTTTTTTCTTCTTGTGAAAAAACTCGCTGTTTTTTATGTACTTATTGGAAAAATACGAAGTTTCTTTGATACATAAAATGTTCCGTCTGTCCAATTATAGAAGCTATTTTGGACGTAAGAAATTTGTAAGTAATGAGTAAGAAAAAAGAGATTTTCATAGTATAAAATATTTATTATAGCTACTTTTAACACCTGATACTAATAGTGTGCTATAATATGAATTAGCAACAAAAAGGAAAGGAATTAGAACAATGACCTTAGAAAATACTAAAAATTTAAAAAAACAAGTTGCTCCTTTTGAAAAATCAACGATTAAAAAAAGTGTTTGGCAACTGATTAACACAATCGTGCCATTTATTATTTTATGGTACCTTGCTTATAAAAGTTTGTCAGTTTCTTATTGGTTAACATTAGTTCCAGCACTGTTAGCCGCTGGATTTATGACAAGGATTTTCATTATTTTTCATGATTGTACCCATTATTCATTCTTTAAAAGTCGACGTGCAAATAGAATAGTTGGAACGTGTATGGGTGTTTTAACATTATTCCCATTTGATCAGTGGGGGCATGAGCATTCTATTCACCACGCTACGAGTGGTAATTTGGATAAGAGGGGTACAGGGGATATTTGGACGCTTACAGTAGATGAATATGTAGCAGCACCATTTAGACTCCGTTTAGCATATCGTTTATATCGCAATCCATTCGTTATGTTTGGGTTAGGCCCGATTTATGTTTTCTTGCTTAAAAATAGATTTAACCGAAAAGGTGCTAGAAAAAAAGAACGTATGAACACTTATTTAACGAATATTTTGATCGTTGCTATTATAGGGATGCTTTGCTGGGCAATTGGATGGCAATCGTTTCTTTTAGTACATGGTTCTATATTTTTAATAGCAGGTTCAATAGGGATTTGGCTGTTTTACGTACAGCACACATTCGAGGATTCTTATTTTGAAGAAGATAAAGAGTGGGAATATGTGAAAGCGGCAGTGGAGGGAAGTTCTTTTTATAAACTTCCAAAAATTTTGCAATTTCTAACGGGTAATATTGGATTTCATCATGTTCACCATTTAAGTCCAAGAGTACCTAACTATAAACTAGAAGAGGCACACAACAATACCCTTCCTTTAAAAAATGTACCAACGATTACGCTTGCTACAAGCTTGCGTTCACTCCGTTTCCGTCTTTGGGATGAGAAAAGTAACAATTTTGTTAGCTTTAAAGATGTCAAAAATATAATTAAAAATAATGTTTCTGTTCGGGTGAAATCTGAACTATAATTGCATCGTATATAAAATTCCCCTTAATCATTTTCGATTTAAGGGGAGTTTTTGTTTCAAAAGTAGATGCCAGATAAGAAGAAAAATTAAATGATTCAAATTATAATTGAAGCAGATTAGGAATTGCTCGTACGTAAGTACAAATGCAAGATGACAATAAATGCATTATGTTAACAAGTGGAGTTATCATGAATTTTCTATTACGATAACTGTTCATAAATCCGACGAAAATTAATAGCAAAAGGGGGATCGTACAACAGTATATCTAAAAAATTAGAAAAGACTTGAACGGAAATTTCATTCATTTTTCTTGGTGTTCCGCATTCCATACACTTAAATAGGATGCATATTCTAATTCATCTGGATTGTCATGTAACATAGAAATGAATTCTAATTTATTTCTATCACAATCTAGAAAGTATACACTTGCAGCGGGCATCCACCTTTGGACAATTGGCTCTTGATTTCCTTTTCCTTGACTTCCTATCACTTCTATTCCACGCTCCTCTAACCACGCTTTAGAAGTCATTAAAAACTCTAAATTTACACCAAAAGCAAAATGTTTCAGCTCAAAGTCTTCGATATTATTTACTTCCCATAGTCCAAGCATTTGTTTTTTATTTTCTCCGACCCAAAAGAAAGCCACTCTTCTTTTGGAGAGTTTTCTTGCTAACGTTAATCCTAGCTTGTTTTGATAGAAATTTATCGCTTTTTCTAAATTTCTTACATGTAAATGAGTCTCGTATATGTTCTGTATCATTATGATCATTCCTTTCTTTCTTGGTAACTACCAGTTGAGTAATGAATGTAATTCTAATAATGTACAGCTATATCTGATATACCTATTTATTATTATATCGAAATTGAAATACGATAAATCCAACTGAGGTAGCAAGTTCAAATGAAATTTTTACTACTTTTGTAGGAGAAGAGAAAAATCCATTAAATTCAGGTGAACTCATATTTAAATAATGAAAAAAAGACCACACATGAAGTGAAACGCCACGTGTTGTCTTTTTTGTATCGTGCAATATTACGAAGTTTCGCTAATTTTAGTTTCACTTTGAGTGTTAGTTGCAATTCTTTTCTTAACTTTAAAGTGATAGTAGGTATAGCAAAAGATGATAAATGGTACAGTACAATAAATGCCTAGTCTTTGATCTGGGATAAAGATAAGACTTACTAATATAATGCCATACAATCCAAAACCAAGAATTGGTACAAGGGGATAGAGTGGAGTTCTGAACTTCAAGTCTTCTAATTTTCCACCTTCAGCTAAATAGTGTTTGCGGAAAAAGAATTGAGAAACACAAATTGACATCCAAACAATGATTGTTATGACTCCAGAAATGGAAATTAACCATAAGTAAACCGTTTCAGCAGCTACGACGCTTGTTAAAAGAGAAAAAGCAGAAATAGCTATTGTCATGATTAAAGCGTTGAGAGGAATCCCACGTGATGATAATTTCTTTAAAAATGCTGGAGCCATTTCGTTTTTTGATAAAGACCAAAGCATTCGAGTAGCAGCGTATAGTCCTGAGTTTGCAACAGAAAGAACAGCAGTAAGAATAACAAAGTTCATAATATCAGCTGCATATGGAATACCGATATTATCAAAAACAGCAACGAATGGGCTCTTTGTGAGTCCTGCTTCTTCCCAAGGAATTAAAGCAACAAGAACAAAGATTGCTAAGACGAAGAAAAACATTGTGCGCCATATAATATTTCTAATAGAACGAGGTAAAGTTTTTGCTGGATCTTCACTTTCACCTGCTGCGATTCCGACAAGCTCTGTACCTTGGAAGGACTAATTGACTGTAACCATTGTTAATAGAATAGCTGCAAGTCCATTCGGAAATAAACCACCATGATTTACGAAATTTGAAAGGAGTGGAGCTGGTTCGTCGCCTTTTAAATCAATAAAGCCGAACATAGCGGCGCCACCAAGAATTATAAAAGCTATAATGGCAGATACTTTTATACTTGAAAACCAAAATTCTGTTTCTGCATAACTACGAGCAGATAATGCGTTAATAGTAAAGATTGTAACGCCAAATATTAAACACCAAACCCAAACAGGAATATCAGGAAACCAGCGCTGCATTGTAATACCGGCAGTTGTAAATTCAAGACCGGTCGTATTCGCCCAGCTTAACCAATACAACCATCCGATTGTAAAGCCAGTTGCAGGATTGATGAATTTAGTGGCATATTCCTGGAAAGAACCCGAAACAGGCATGGCTACAGCGAGTTCACCAAGACATAGCATAACGAAATACATTAATAATCCACCGGCCATAAAGGCAAGTACGGATCCACCAGGTCCAGCTTGACTTATTATAAAGCCAGATCCGTTAAATAACCCCGTTCCAATCACACCACCGAGTGCAATCATGAATAAGTGTCTACTTTTCATCGTACGTTTTAATTCATTGTTTGTATTGTTTACTTGCGCCATTGTTTTCCTCACTTTCGTAGTTGATAGAATAAAGTTTGATGTTTTTCCGTATTATGGAATGTATTCCGTGATGTGAAATCTTGTTATAATTTTCAGATAATTAAAAAGAAAAGTCAATATTTTTTTGTTTGCGTTTTCAATTCGTTGTTAGTGATATATTTTTATTGTTAGAAAATTGAATAAATAGATTGATTTCATTTCGAATGTTTGCTAAATTGATAGTTAATTAAACGTACTAACATACTACGAGTAAAGTTGAGGCGAGTTATGGTACAGTCCATTGATCGAGCGATAAGTATTATTAAATTATTGAATTCTACAAATGAAAAAGAGTATTGGGCTATTTCTGATATAGCAGATGGAACACATCTCCCAGTTAGTACAGTACATAGATTACTTAACTCTCTAATGGAGCATGGGTTAGTTACACAAATACCAGAGACAAAACAGTACAAAATTGGACCAATGTGGATGGAAATAGGGTTACGTCAATTGGAGAAGGTAGACTACAGATCAGTTGCAAGAGAAGTGATGAAGCGGTTGGCCTTTGAAGTCGAAGAAAGTGTCTATTTAAATATTCCAAACGGAACACATTCTATTATCATTGAAAGAATTGATAGGCCTTTAAAAATTCGAGTTATCGATAATCTAGGGGAACAAATTCCACTTTCAATTGGTGCCGCAAATAAAACGATGCTTGCCAATATGAAAACGAATGAAATGGAACATATTGTAGAACATTTACTTTCTTCATTACCAGAACAAAAGCAAATTCTTCTTAATCAAATAAAGCAAATAAAAAATGAAGGATATGCTGTCAGTTATGGTGAAAAAACAGAAGGGACAGCTTCAGTAGCTGCACCTATTATCGGATTTAATCATAAAGTAGTAGGAGCATTAAGTGTTGGGTTAATTAGTCATCGTATTAATGATGATCGACTATCTTTTCTTATTAGCAAGGTAAAACAAGCAGCTCATGAAATATCAATAAAAATCGGCAGTACATCAGAACTATAATTTTGATAGCTGTCGTCATTTTTTATTCATATACTGGAATTCGTTTTCATAATGCGGAAAAATAGGGGGATTTATATGTCAAAGTGGCAATCAAAAGAACAATTGATTCAATTATTAAGCAGTCTTGTTGAAATTCCTAGTATTACCGGTTCAGAAGCTGAAGTAATATTGCCAGGCTTTGTTGTGGAACAATTATCTGAATTACAGTATTTCAAAGAAAACCCGCATCATTTACAAAAAAATCCGACAGGGGACGGACGATATTTTGTTACAGCACTAGTAAAGAAAAAAGATAGTACAAAAAATACTGTAATTCTAGTAAGTCACTTTGATGTTGTAGATGTACAAGATTACGGAGTGTGGAAAGAAGATGCATTTAATCCTAAAAAGTTAACATCTATGTTTTATTCTCATAAAGATGAACTTCCAGACCATGTGCGTGAAGATATAGAACATGGGGAATGGCTGTTTGGTAGAGGAACAATGGATATGAAATGCGGTCTAGCATTACAAATGGCAATGATTGAACAAGCATGTGAAGGAAGATTCGATGGGAATGTTCTTTTATTGGCTGTACCAGATGAAGAAGTGAAATCTGTAGGGATGAGGGCCGCTGTTCCGAGACTGTTAGATTTAGCTAGAGAGCATAACTTAGATTATAAAACGGTCTTAAACTCAGAGCCTATGTTTTCAAGACATCCTGGTGACCAAAATAAGTATATTTACACTGGCTCTATTGGTAAAGTGTTACCTGGTTTTCTTTGCTATGGAAAAGAGACACATGTAGGTGAACCTTTTGCAGGCTTAAATGGGAGTTATATGGCTTCATTAATAACAGCAGAATTAGAGTTAAACACAGACCTTTGTGATATTGTAGAAGGGGAAGCGAGTCCTCCGCCAACTAACTTACTTCAAAGGGACTTAAAGGAGGATTATTCTGTACAAATTCCGCATCGTGCAGTTACATTATTTAATTTGTTTTTATTAGAAAAATCAATGATAGATGTAGTTTCATTGTTACGTCAAAAAGTAACGAAAGTAGCAGAGAAAATAGAAGAGTCGTATGAAAAACATGCATATCGTTTTTCTAAATATAATCCATTTATACCACCTAATCTCAAAGTAAATGTATTAACGTATGAAGAGCTTATCACATATGCAATTGAGCAACATGGACAAGAAAAAATAAATCATATTCAATCTAATATTATAAAAAATAGAGAAGATAAAGATGATCGTGCGGTAACGATTGATTTAGTAGATAAATTAGCGATTTTATGTAAAGAAAAGGCACCGATGATTGTACTTTTCTTCGCTCCGCCGTACTATCCAGCTGTGAGTTCACGCAACAATCCTTTAATAAAAGAGGTAGTTGTAGAAATGGAAAAGTATGCACACTACAATCATAAGATTACATTTGAAAACCAAAATTATTTTGGGGGGATTTCAGATTTAAGCTATGTAGGCTTGCAGTATCCACTAGATTCAATGAGTTCGCTTGTAGACAATATGCCATTATGGGATAAAGGTTATTCAATTCCGCTTCAGGAATTAGAAGAGTTTGATGTTCCAGTATTAAATATGGGGCCGGTAGGAAAAGATGCACATCAATGGACAGAACGTCTAGATGTAAACTACGCATTTGAAACACTATTAGATATGTTACCCAAATGCATTGAAAAATTATTAGTTTCTAATAAAATTACACAATCATAGTAGGGAATAGGTAAGGGATAAAACAGAACCTTTAAAGAAAATTCGAATGAAATTATTTTAATATAATTAAAAAGTGGAACGGCCAAGCTCAATTTTATATGAGTTTGGCCGTTTATCATGTAGTGAATTTTTAATTAAAATTATGTGAATTCATAGCTAACGTAATCTCTTTTATAGTTTTATTTTTTAGTTTGACCAGATAGTTCAACAGACTTTTGCGTACAACGCTGCATAGCTGAAATAATCGCTGTTCGTAATCCTTTTTCCTCTAATGTTGCAACAGCTTCTATTGTCGTTCCGCCAGGAGAACAAACCATATCTTTCAATTCACCTGGATGTATTCCTGTTTCTAGTACCATTTTTGCAGAGCCTAACACAGCTTGAGCAGCGAATTTATATGCTTGATTTCTTGGCATACCATCTAGTACAGCAGCATCTGCCATCGCTTCTATAATCATATATACATAAGCTGGTGAAGAACCACTTACAGATGTTACAACATCCATTAATTTTTCACTTACGATCTCTGTTTGACCAAAACTATTGAAAATGTTTAGTACATCTTCTAAATCTTTTTCTGTCACCATTTCATTAGGGCATAATGCAGACATTCCTTCTCCAACAAGAGCAGGAGTATTAGGCATTACTCTTACAACCTTTACTTTTTTATTAAATGCATTTTCAGTACTTTTAATACTTTTCCCAGCAGCGATCGTAACGATGATAGCATCGTTTTTGATTACTTCTTTTATTTCATTAATTATTGATGCGTATAGGTCTGGTTTGATTGATAAAATTAAAATATCAGCATTTTTAGCTACTTTATTGTTGTCGGTAGTTGTAGTTAGCCCATATTTTTCACTAGCATTTTTTAAATTAGCAGTGTTTAAATCTGAACAAATAATTTGATTTGAAGACACTATATTTTTGTTTATCATTCCGCCAATCATAGCCATTCCCATATTTCCGCAACCGATGAATCCAATTTGTTTATCCATAATAACTCAATCTTGCTCCTTTTATAATCAATTATATCGGTTTGATATTATTTTCTTAGAATAAGAATAACATCCCTGTGCAATATAAAGAAACATTTTAAGAGAATATATTCCTTTTTGCAACACTAAAAGATAAAAATTAATTATATTCGACATTATGTAAATATATACACTATAATGTAAGGTTTTATGTTTATGAATATGAGTTAAACTTATATCATTTTGTATTTTCATTCAGTAGGGCAATAATTTCATACAAATAACTTGTGGCTCTATTTATTTTTAAAAATACCTCTTGACACCGAATCGAACTATATCGCATAATATAAAAAAATTAGATTGAAAATCGTTGAAGGGAATTAGTACATATGTCTTCTTGCGAAAGAGAGTGGAATTCACCGGCTGAAAGATTCCTCGTATAGAATATATCGAACCTATCCCTGAGTCTTAAATGAAAGTTTAGGCGTTCGCCTGCGTTATAGGCACCAAGTGGATATCTATGTATATCAATTAAGGTGGTACCGCGGAACAATGACCGTTTCGTCCTTTTTATTTTATTAAGGGCGAGGCGGTCATTTTTATTTTGCGCTTAAATACTTCAGTGCAGCATTGATGAGAATAGATATAGTTACAAAGTGAATGAAGTGTAATTTATAAAAAACTTTGATTTTAGACTTGGGGGATAAAAAAGTGAAAAAACAACGAGTTGTTGTAAAGATTGGGAGTAGTTCCTTGGCAGATAGTCACGGAGGCATCTCTACAGAACAGCTTTCAGATCACGTTGCCGCATTGGCTCGGTTGAAAGAAGATGGGCACGAGGTTGTGTTAATTACATCTGGAGCCGTCGCTGCAGGTTTTTCAGCGCTAGGATATCCTAGCAGACCTGTAACGATTAAAGGGAAACAGGCTGCAGCAGCTGTCGGACAAAGTTTGTTAATGCAGGCGTACACGGAGGAATTCCGTAAATATGGCATCGTTACTGCGCAACTTTTGCTGACGAGAAGTGATTTTTCTAGAAAAGAACAATATAGTAATGCTTACGCTACGTTAGGAGAATTATTAAACCGTTCCGCTCTTCCAATTATTAATGAGAATGATTCCATCTCTTTAGAGGAGCTAACGTTCGGTGATAATGATATGCTGTCAGCTTTAGTAAGCGGGCTTGTTTCGGCGGATATGCTTATGATCTTTACGGATGTGAACGGGTTATATGACAAAAATCCTCAGAAAAATGCGGATGCAAAAAAATATTATTTTCTTCCTGAAGTTACGGAAGAAATTTCTTCTCTTGCAGGAGATGCTGGCTCAAAACTTGGGACTGGCGGTATGAAATCAAAAATCGATGCTGCAAAGACAGCACTCTCTCTTGGTGTGAGTGTATTTATCGGAACAGGACGTGGACAGGAAAAGTTTGTAGATGTTTTGAAGGGTAAGGGTGATGGAACGTATGTTGGTAATGCTCCTCAAAAAGAAATGAAGATGAACAAGCAATGGATTGCCTTGCATTCGCTTGTTAGCGGACAAATCGAAGTAGATGCTGGGGCAGCTACTGCCATCATTCAGCATGGGAAGAGTTTACTTCCAGCTGGTGTTACGAATGTATCAGGATTTTTCCAAGTGGGTGAAGTTGTAGAGGTTGTAACGCAACAAGGGCGCGTAATAGGAAAAGGACAATGCACATATAGTGCAGAGGAACTAAGAGATGTAAAAGGTATGCAAAGCCAACATATTCAAGTAAGAGGCGAGAGACATAGTTATGAAGTCATCCATAGGGATCATTGGGTTTCACTTTAAAAAGGAGGAAATAAAAATGAATGAAGTGTTGGCAAAGGGGATAAAAGCAAAAGAGGTTGCTAGAGAACTTGTGCTTAAAACTACAGATCAAAAAAATGAAGCACTTGCTGCAATTGCTAATCAGCTGATAGTAGAAACAGCTTATATTTTAGAAGAAAACAAACGGGATATTGAAGAAGGTAAGGAGAAAGGATTTTCTCATTCACTCCTTGATCGCCTTATGCTGAATGAACAGCGTATTGTTGATATGACAGAAGGGATTAAGCAGCTAATTAAATTACGTGATCCTGTAGGAGAATGTGTAAGTGCATGGGAAAGGCCAAATGGACTATCTATTCAGGAAATGCGCGTACCACTTGGTGTTGTTGGGATGATTTACGAGGCAAGACCGAATGTAACAGTGGATGCTGCTACAATTTGTTTGAAGACAGGAAACGCAGTCATATTACGTGGTAGTTCTTCTGCTATTCATTCTAATAAAGCCATCGTTGCCGTTATTCACAGAGCGCTCAAACAAACAAGCTTACCTCAAGAAAGTGTACAGCTTATAGAAGATACAACGCGAGATAGCGCGAAGCAGTTGTTTACAATGAATGATTATCTAGACGTTCTTATTCCAAGAGGTGGCAAACAATTAATCGATACTGTTGTGAGGGAAGCGTCTGTTCCAGTACTTGAAACAGGTGCGGGGAATTGTCATATTTTCATTGATGAAACAGCGGATAAACAAATGGCATTTGATATTATTATAAACGCAAAAACGCAGCGTCCATCTGTATGTAATGCAATTGAAACGATTGTACTTCATGAGAAGTGGGCAGAGCAATATGGTAGCGAGTTGTTTTCTTCCTTGAAGGAAAGAGGAGTGGAGCTACGTGGTGATAATAAAGCAGTGGAGATTGATCCTTCTATCTTACTTGCGACAGAAGAAGACTGGGAAACTGAGTTTTTATCTCTCACACTAGCAGTGAAAGTGGTTTCCACTGTTGAAGAAGCGATTCATCATATAAATACGTATGGATCTATGCATTCTGAAGCAATTATTACTGAAAACGAGGAAAACGTCAGCAAGTTTTTTACTTCTGTAGATGCCGCGGCACTTTATCATAATGCATCGACTCGTTTTACAGATGGATCCGAATTTGGATTCGGAGCGGAAATTGGTATCAGTACACAAAAGTTACACGTAAGAGGACCAATGGGGCTTCCAGCATTAACTTCTACAAAATATGTGATTCGTGGAAATGGGCAAATTCGAAAATAATAATAAAAGACACTCAATTGGCTTGGGTGTCTTTTATTATAAAAATTATTTACCATACAAATAGCCCAACGAGCATAGCACTTAATAAAGAAACAGCCATCCCGCTAACAAGAAGCTTCCAAACATTTTTACCGATGACTGATGATTTTTCTCCGCCAAATAATGAATTGTAAGTTCCGTAAATCATACCTACTGTACTAAAGTTAGCAAAAGAAGCTAGAAATGTCGTTGCAACCGCAACCGTATGCGGTTGTAACGACTTTAAGTTTGATTTTAAATCCATCATTGCAACAAATTCATTCGTCGTTATTTTGATCCCCATTAATTCAGCTACATACATAGCATCACTGCCTGATAAACCGAGTAAAAATGCAAAAGGACTAAAGATAATGGAGAAGATTTTTTGAATTGTTAACCCCGTTACAAAAAATCCTAAAATCCCATTTAAACATGCTGTTAAAGCTACATAACCAATTACCATAGCTAAAATAACGATAACCATATTCATCCCAACTAACATACTGTTTGAAATAGTAGAAAAGAAATCCTTTTTTTCATGTTTTGAAGGTGTGTAAACAACGTCTTCTTCTTTCGAAACTTCCACAGGATTTAATACATTGGCTAAAATTAATGCGTTAATACAATTTAATGGAATGGCGCTGAAAATATATGTTGCTGGCACCATTGATAAATAAGCGCCAAGAATGGATCCGCTAACGCTACTCATACTCATAATTCCAAAAGTTAATAATCGATTTTCTTTTAACACAGATAATTGATCACGAACAACCGCAAGTGCTTCGGTGTTTCCTAAAAACATCATTTGAATCGAAAAGAAACTTTCTAACTTTGGTAAACGAGAAATCTTTGAAATAACTGCACCTACTTTATCAATAATCCAAGTTAAGATTCCGAAATAAGATAGAATATCGAAAAAAGTAATAACAAAAATGATAGGAAGTAACGCACTAAAGAAGAAATCAATGTGCTGACTTTCCATAGCTGAAGGAAATGCAAATCGAATACCTTCATTCGCACATGCTAGTAGCCAACTGAAAAATGACGCAATTTTATTAATGATAATACTGCCGAGCTTTGTGCCTAACATAAACCATGTAATAAAAAGCTCCAATAGGATGAGAATTACAATTGGTCTCCATTTTATATGTTTTTTATTAGGCGAACATAAGAAAACGATTAATATGACAACGAAAATCCCTAACATATTCAATATGAAATACATGTCAACAACTCCTTGAGGCTTATTATTTGTATATAAAAAAGCCTCTATTCTTCCAAATTTGGATTATGATCAGAAGTTATGAAGAGGGTAAATGATGTTTGGGATTCACGTATTTTATTTTGCTGTATTTTGAGCAATCGCAGTAATTACAAAACAAGTAGCTATTTTCAATTGCTTTGTTGGATATTAAACGTATGCGATTTTAAACATCGTTTATCTCGGATTAACGGGCAGTAAGACTTTTACCTCAAAATTCAGGGAAAGCAAAGAAGTTAGGTGGGAGTGGGCTGCCCGCAAAATCCCGATTGGTAAGAGCTGATTAAAGTTTCACTTTATAAATAAGAACGGTGAGTTGGCCATGAACCTTGAAGTTTCCGAAGCTGTATAATTTGTCCTGTATGATAAGCATCATGCAAAAGGATATTCATATATTGTTGCCAAACTGGTAGAGAAGGACTTAGTTGATCTAGTTCTGCTTCTTGAAGGGCGGTTAATGAAGATTGTAAGGCATCATGTACTTGAAGTGTTCGCTTTACTGTTTGTTGCCAAGCGTTATCATCATTAGGCTCACCTTGGATAAAGGTTTCATCATTATTTTGTGGAGCAACAAATGTATTATCTTCATGTAAGCGGGAAAGTAAGCGCTCTTTAAAAATTAATAAATGGTTCACATTTTCCCAAATCGTATTACTGGCAGCACCTTCTGGTTTCCAACATGCTTGTTCAGCAGTAAGATTTTTTAACGCTTCAGATATCGGTGGGTACCATTCTTCCTCGTAAAAAACTTGTTGGACTCCATTTTGCAACATTTCTTTTCTTCCCATTCTTATAGCCTCCTGTTCATTTTTCTTAATAAAATCAATTCGCTTTTCTCTTCAATAAACCTTCTCTATAGTTGAACAAGAGAGTGAAATACAACGTATAATTGAGCCATTAAAAAATCTCATTTTTAATATGATATTTAATAATCAAGGCTTTCATTGAGTCAGAATGAAAAGAGTATGAACCTTTTTCTGTTTGCTCATTGATCAAAGTTTTTTTAAAATTGCAAAACGGTTCTAAAAATATAGAAGGTAAAATTCGATAAAAATAGAATATGTTATATAGCAAACAAGGAGGGGATAAAAATGGAGGTCTATCACATAACGAGCAGAAAAAGGGAAACATACAACGTTCAGGTGAAATATTCGATACTTTTCGAATGTGCACTTGGCATTGCTGCGATTACTCATAAAAGGTTAATTGATACACTTGAAAAGACTCAAAGTGAATGGGAAGAAATTAAGGAAGCATTAACAGAAGAAATGAGAGAACACTTACAGTTTGTAGAAGAACATAATACGTGGAAAGCATTACTCCAGTTATTGTATGAAGAGGATTTTCAAGATTTATCGCAGTTTAAGTTTAAAATTGATTCACTTTCAGAAGAAGATTTGAAATTTATATGTTTACCGTTTTTAGGAAAGAAGTATGAAGAGAAAAGACGTTTAGCTGCAACGGGAGTTGTATGTGCAATACACGAACTAAAGGAACTAACAGATAATCATCAGTTTTTTTCTACTTATATTAGCTTTATATGTAATGTAGATGTACAAGTGCTGAAATCGCATTTAATCGCTGTTATGACAGGTTGGTATGAGAGTGTTATTAAAAGAGAGGAAGAACAAATACTTTCTATATTAAAACGAGATTATGAAGCAAAAAATGAAATGAATAAAAAGATGAAACCAGAAGAGTTTGTTGAGTGGGCTACTGGTGGCATTAACTATATGCCAGAACCAAGTGTTCATCACGTGCTTCTTATCCCGCAAATGACGTACAGACCGTGGAATATTGAAGCGGATATTGATGATACAAAAGTATTTCATTATCCAGTTGCGAATGAAAGTATTCATCCTGAAGATCCGTATGAACCGAATTATTTTTTAGTTCAAAAACATAAGGCTCTTGGAGATGAAGCGAGATTGCGAATTGTAAAAATGTTGTTTGAAAAAGAACGTACATTACAGGAAATAACGGAAAGATTACAGCTTGGTAAATCGACTGTACACCATCATTTGAAATTGTTACGTGCAGCGAAGTTAGTTGATATACATGACGGAAAATATGTATTAAGAAAGAAAGCAGTACAGTCTTTAGCGAAAGAATTAGATATGTTTTTGAATAGATAATTAACAACGGGAATGTACATAAAGGGAGGAATATAAAAGAAAAGAGAACAACACAATTCATTCGGAAAACGTGGCTAGAACAGTTTCTTCACGGCTTTACATATTTTTTCACAAAACCAGTTATCGTTTGGCTCAGTGTCTTTCTTACTTTCGTGCCATTTGGAGTTGGGGTTACGCTAGTTACAAACCTTCCTTATATAAAAGATGAGCTGTCAGCAGGGTATGCAGAGTTTGGTTATTTTATGGCTGGTTTCCCGTTTGGCTATGTAGTTGGATCTATACTAGTTGGAAAAGTAACATATAAAAGCCGGCGTATACTTATGCTTGGTGGATTGTTTATAGGAGGACTCACATACATTTCTCTAGCGTTCAATCATAGTATAGTAATTGCGGTGTCCATTGAAGTTGTTGCAGGTATTTGTATTTCATTTTTCAATGTTCATAACACAACAATATGCCAACAAACAGTACCAAACAATATGATAGGACAAATATTTTCAGTGCGTTTATTTTTCATAAGATCCGCTATGCCGTTAGGTGTGTTATTAGGAGGCATACTAAGTGAAATGTGGGGAGTAAGATCACTTTACTTTATCATCTGTGCGATTATATGTATTACTTCTTTAATAGGACTATTACTTCCATATTTCAAATTTTTAGATGAAGCGGTTAAAGAGAAAACAGCATAATGCAAACTTTATAATTGAAAATAATTATCATAATCAATTATAATGGAAGAATAGTAGTATTCGTATTATAAAGAGGGAGTGGGATATATGTTTATTGAAACGAAAACATTTACAGTAAAAGAAGGTACATCAAATATAGTTGTAGAACGTTTCACTGGCGAAGGTATTATTGAAAAATTTGAAGGCTTCATCGATTTAAGTGTTCTTGTGAAAAAAGTAAGACGCGGCGACGAAGAAGTTGTCGTTATGATTCGCTGGGAATCTGAAGAAGCATGGAAAAACTGGGAAACAAGCGAAGAACATTTAGCAGGTCATAGAGCGAGTCGTGGTAAACCAAAACCAGATCATATCATTAACGTGGATCACGCCGTTTATTATGTAAAATCATCGAAAGCGGCTTATCAACAATCGTAATATATATGTAAGGTAGAGGATATTTGTTTAGTAATAAACGAATATCCTCTTTTTTTGATGTGTGGTAAAATATGGATGTGACATATGTTTTATTGTTTCGTTATAAATGGAGGGAAATGAAGTGAAAAAAATGTTTGGAGGTTACAAATGTTAGAAGCACAAACATCTATTAAACATGAGCAACATAAAAAATTAGTGCAAGCAATAGTAGCTGAAATCTTATCAATAGATAAGGTAACTGGATGTATGCTTATCGGTTCTGTCGCAAGAGGTGATGCATATCCTGAGTCGGATTTAGACTTATATATTCTGTTAGAGGACGGACAAAAGAAGAAATTTCATTCTGAAACGAGAGAAGATATTTTAGTTGAATATAAGTATGCAGACGTTAATCAAATACTAGTAAACTTTAAAAATAATCCAATGGAACTATACTCATTTTTAGAAGGGGAAATTTTGTTTGATAAAAGCGGTGAGTTAAAAAAGTTAAAGGAAATAGCTGCATATGAATTTGAAAACTATCGTGTTTCTAGCGACAAAGTGAAAGGTATTTCTCATTGGTTACATAGTTCGCTCATTAAAATTCAGTCTGCTTTGAAAGCAAATGATGAGTTAAAGGCTTCATACATCGTTTATACGTCAATTTGGACATTGTTAGAAGGGATATGGGCCATTAATAACAAACCTACACCGCCAGCTGGATCTGTTTTAAGATATATTCAAACGTTGCCGAATAAGCCAATTCATTTGGAAGCATTACTTCATAAATTATTTTTAGGCGATACGAAAGAACGTATTGAATCGGCAATCGTGTTAATGGAGTGGGTGTTACATAAATAATAGTGTCTAATGTTGTTGGTAAATCGATATCTCGTTTCTAAGATCCGATATATTGGAAAAATCGTTGATATAAATTTCATATACTACATAACTAGCAACTAAAAGAGCGTAATCTAGTCTAATTTCCAGCTAGATTACGCTCTTTTTAATCCAATTGAATTTCAAACTCAAGTACAGCTTGATCTTTTCTAAACGGCATATTGAGTTCTTTAAATCGTAAGCTTATTCCAGACAAATTATCAGGAAGGGCAGGAGATATAACGAAATGATGACTAAAATGTCCATCAGTGCCGCCACCACCTTCTGACCAGCAGTCATATGTATCATCTATTGATAATTGAAAGAAACTATGAGGCTTATTTTCATTAAAAGCATCATTCGTAGAATCCCAATCGCTATATAAATAAACTACACTAGCATTTGCATATTGCCGAATAAAAGTTACGGTATACATGATACCTTTATGTTCATACGTTTTAAAAACAGGTATATGTTTTTTGAATGTAGTTGGTTCGACGCGAGGTTTAAATTCACCTTCGTCCATCATAGAAGAGAACAGTGAATTTAAATAGTTTGGATAAAATCCGTATTGCTTTGCCCATTTATAAATAGCTTCATCATGTGGAAAACCTGGATCACCACCTGAAAGTTCTTTCCGTTCTTTTAATAGGGCACAAATTTTTTCATCGATAGTATATAATCTTTCATCGTAATAATCAGTAGGGCGTTCAAAATTCATTCGTTGCATAATCATTCCTCCTTTTCTTTATTTTAGCAAAAAAGAAAGGGCAATACATTTTTAAATATTAAGTGTAAATCAAATGTTATAGACTTAAAATGAAGTTTGAAAACAAGTTCTATTTTGCAAAGAAATTGCTTATGCATAAAATAATAATAATGTATGAATCAAGCAGGTTTCCCATATGGTAAAGTACGAAACTATTATAAGTAGTACAGTGATATAAATAGGAGGTTACCGCTATGACAGCTGTTTTTAAAGATATGGCGTTCCAGTTAAAAACGGAACGACTCGATCTGAATATGTGGGAGGAATCTGATGCAGTCTGGCTGAGAAAATTAATTGGTGAACGTGGGGTGGACATGCCAACCATTGAATCTGTTCGTAGCTCTCTTATCGAAATGCGCAAGAAAGCAACTGAAAATGGCATTTCTCTTCTTACTATACGTAGGCGAGAAGAAGGGGATTTTATCGGATACTGTGGCTTAATCATTGGTCGTTCCACGCTTGAAGAGCCAGAGATTGCATATGAGTTGTTTCAACATGCTCATCGCAAAGGTTATGCGACAGAGGCAGCATCAGCAGTGCTAGAGGCAGCGATTGCTACGGCGCGCCAAAGACTTTGGTCTACTGTAGGTGCTTGGAATACTGCGTCTTTTCGGGTGTTAGAAAAGATAGGCTTTAAGCGGCATCATAGTACGTACGTTTGGCGAACGCGGTGAGATTGTTTGGAATGTGCGCTACCTGTAGAAATCTGATCAAATTCGGAACGATAAAAAATATACAAGAAAGCCCATATGTTAGATTACTAAGTAATCTAACATATGGGCTTTTCTTTATGGTAAATATTGATTTTGTTTATATTTTAGCTTAATTTTTTACATCTTCGAATAATTGGAGTGCCTCTTTCACATTCAATCCATTTTTTACAATGCCATGTATTGCTTGGATCATCGCAGCTGGGTGCTCGGATTGCCATATGTTTCGGCCCATGTCTACTCCAATTGCGCCTTCTTGCAACGCATTGTACGTAATGTTTAATGCGTCTTCAATTGAATCTAGTTTGGGGCCGCCCGCGATGACTACTGGGGCAGGGCATGTGCTCGTTATTTTTTCGAATCCTTCGCAGTAATACGTTTTAATGATATCAGCACCCATTTCAACACATACGCGGGAAGCAAGTGCTAGAAAGCGAGCTTCACGTTTTTGTAATTCTTTTGCGACTGCGGTAATGCCGAGTACTGGCAGGCCGTAATCATGAGCTTCAGAAACTACATTTGCGAGATTTGTAACAGTTTGTGTTTCATAGTCTGATCCAATGAAAACAGAAACGCCGACGCCAATTGCGTTTTGTTTTACTGCTTCTTTCACAGGTGTAACAATTGTTTCATTCGCTAAATCTTTACCGACGACAGTAGCGCCGCCAGATACACGCATAACCATCGGTGTGCTGCAGTTTTCAGGAATACAGGAGCTAAGTACACCACGCGTTAAAAAGAGAGAATCCGTGTAAGGAAGTAAGTTTTTAACAGTTTCAAGTGGCTGTTCAAGCCCGTGAATTGGCCCTAAAAAGTAGCCGTGATCTATCGCTAACATTACCGCTCTGCCATCAGGTAAAATTGTATTTAATCGATTTTTAAATCCCCAAGTCATTCCAAATCACTCCTTCGTTAATGTTGGATTTTCCGTTTGTACTGTATCTTTATTTGGTAAATGTGGTGACTTTATAAAAACAGCTTTAAAAGGTTTGTCAGAATGGTTAATCAGATAGTGAGATTCATGAGGGCGAACTTGCAGGACATCACCTTGTTTAATCGGAACTCTTTCGTTATTTACATAGAAGTCTATTTCACCTTCTAACGCATAAAAAACTTCTTCACACGTTGTATGGTAATGATTTTGAAACTCTTGCCCAGGCTGAATGACAACAAGACCAAGATCAATACTCGGGCCTTGTATTAAATATTTCGGCCCGTTATCACCGAAGCGATAGGAGAAATCATTTTCATTCGCTTTTAACATACAGTTCACTCCTTTATGTAAATGTGTTACAGTGCACCAGGCGCAATCCACATATGTGTTGTAAGTCCTTTATCAGCTAATACGAGTTGACTGCTATACACGGTTTTCCATGTTTCATAGAATTCCTTGTATAGCTCGTGATTTTCAGTGATTGGTTCAAATGTATTTTCCCACTGTACAAATTGTTCGGCAGTCTCTTCCAGAGATGTATATATTCCAGCGCCAACTCCAGCAGCAATCGCAGTTCCTAAAGAAGCTGCTTCTTTCACAACGGGTACTTTTACAGGAATACCAAGGACGTCCGCTAGAATTTGTGGCCATAGTTTTCCTTTAGCAGCACCGCCAGCAAAAATGACTTCAGAAGGGAATGTTCCTGTGAGATTTTCTATTAATTTTAAGTTACCAAGTGTAACGAAGGCAGCATTTTCTTCAATAGCACGAAACAGTTCTTTTTTTCCGCATTTGTCAGCGTCTAAACTTAAATTTAAAAAAGAAGGTGCGGCATGACGCCAAGAAATGTAGTTCATAACGTTTGAAAAAGTAGGGATAATACCATATGAACCGACAGGTACGTCTTTCGCTTGTTCTTCTAATAATTCATAAGCATCTACACCGAGTTTGTCAGCAAGTTTCTTTTCTTCTTGGCAAAAAGCGTCTCGAAACCAGCGCATAACGAGACCTGGGAAAAAGGCGATTGTTTCATATTGCCATAGGTTCGGAACGACGTGACAATTTACTCGAATTGCAGCATGTGGATCTGTTATTGGCTCAGTAACATTCACTTCTTGTTGCCAAAAGCTGCCGCCGCATATTAAAGTTTGATTTGGGTTTACGACTCCAGTCCCGAGTGCTGCCATTTGAGCATCACCGCCGCCAGCGACGACAGGAATCCCTTCAAGTAAACCAGTTAGTGTTGCACACTCTTTTGAAACATTACCAATCACAGTGCCAGCTTCATTTACTTTTGGTGAAAATGGCAAATTTATACCACACTCTTTAGCGACATCGTTATCCCAATTCCTATTTTGTAAATCAAAGATTCCGGACGTACAACCGTTGGAAGGGTCGATTTGCAGTACGCCGCTTAATTTATACAAAATCCAATCATTTAACATCGTAAAGGAGTGAATATTGCTATAGACGTCTGGTTCATGTTTTTTAATCCAAAGTAGACGTGGTAAAGCACCCAATGAAAAAGTTTGCCCAGATTTTCTGTATAAATCTTTTTCAAGATGTGAGCGGATTTCTTTTAGCTCACTAACTTCAGCGGATGCACGGCCATCAACATTTGCACATGCCCATATTTCTTGCCCATGTTTATCATATAAAACAAAACCTTCTCGCATACTTGTAGCGCTAATAGCAAGAATAGAAGAGGCAGGGGTATTGCTTTTTTGAAGAACCTCTTTCGTGCATTCTTGTACTAGCTTCCAATTTTCTATTACATCAAAGTTCATAGAGCCTGGATAACGAGGGTCAGATTTGTGAATCCATTCTTTTTGACTTACTGCAATTTGATTACCATGTAAATCAAAAAGAACTGCTCGAATGCTCCCTGTACCAGCATCGAAAGCTAATAAATGGGACATTAACAATCACCATCCTTTCGTAATAAGGAGAGGGCAGTTTCCTCATCGGTAATTAATGAATGAATAAACTTTCCTTTTAAGGCACCATAAATTGCATCTATCTTTTCAGTACCTCCAGCAACACCGACGACATGATTCATATTGCGCAAAATAGAGAGGGGCGTGCCAATTAGACGATTGTGATGCGAGAGCTCTAATAAATCGCCATTTGTATTATAAAACTGTCCTAAAATATCGCCAGCACCGTTTTGACTACGAATATATGTCATCTCACGTAGTGTTAATTTTTCTTCTTTTACAATCGTAGCGTCTTGAGATAATCCCCCAATACCGACAACAGCCGTATGAGCAAGTGAAGCGACTTGAAGCATATCTTTTACACTCGGTTCTGATAGAATACTTTGTGCCATTTCGGTTGTAGACGCTAGAAACGGCGTAGGGATAATGTGAAGTTCGCCTTGCATGTAGTGTAAATAGTTTTGTTTTCTCGGGAGATAGTGATTTACCCCGCCTGTTAGCGTTACGATTGAAAGGTTGATAGAACTTTCAAAATGAATGTTTTCTAGCATTTTACTTATCGTTTCACCCCAGCCGATGCCGAGTAAATCACCTTGTTGGAGATGAGTCTCTAAATATTGTGCAGCGGCTTTTCCGAGAGAAGTAGCATAATTGTTTATTGGAGTAGGGATAATGAAAGCATCTTTTAAGTGGAACTTTTTCATTAAGTCACGTTCAATGCTCAAGCAATGCAAACCGGTTCCTTTTACGTGAAATGTAACGATACCTTCACTGCGCGCTTTATCTAATAACCGGACGACTTTATTTCTTGAAATATGAAGAAGCGACGCGATCTCCTGTTGTGTTAATTGGTCTTTATAATAGTACCAAGCTACTTTAGTTAATAAATTTTCTTCAAAGTTCAGCTGAGTCATACTCTTCATCCCTTTCAACAATTGACCACAGCTTAAACATATGTACCATATATTTTGTTTATTCCAGTTGGAACGATTAATAGTACGTAGAAAAAAGTGTTCTAGATATAAAAAAAGGAATATACAATGCTACAAAACAAGTAGAACAAATAATCATTTTCTCAAAAAATGTTCTGGGTAAAGGCAGGTGACATCATGTGGAGAATGTGCCCTTATTACAAGTGAAGAAAATGAGTAAGGCGTTTTCGAATCAACTTGTGCTAAAGGAAGTGAACTTACAAGTAGAGCATGGTGATATATACGCTTTAGTTGGTGGAAATGGCGCCGGGAAATCGACATTAATGAAAATATTAACGGGGTTATATTCGTATGATGATGGAGAGATGTATGTAAAAGGAAAGAAGCAACAGTTTTCAAATCCATCAGAAGCACACCGAAAAGGTATTTATTTAATACCGCAAGAACCACTCATTTTTCCGCATATGACTATTGAAGAAAATATATGTATCGGGTTAAAAGAAAAGAAAAAGAAACTAAAAGTACAGATTCAGCAATTGATTAGCAGCTTAGGATGGGATATTGACCTTAATAAACTAGGAGGAACATTATCGATTGCGCAACAACAGTTAGTAGAAATCGTTAGAGGATTAATAAGAGAAGCTGAGATTCTTATTCTAGATGAGCCAACATCGACATTAACAACACACGAAATTAAGAGTCTTTTTGTGTTGATGAAAAGTTTACAAGAAAAAGGAATTGGGATGATTTATATTACGCATCGTTTTCCAGAAATATTTGAAATTGCCAACAAAGTAGCAATACTACGTGATGGAATGGTTGTAAGCCAAGGTGATGTATGTGACTATACATATGACATGCTGATGGAGGGACTATTGCCAAAAGGATATAAACAGAAAGAGAAAATAGAAGTAGTTCAAGAGACAGCAAAGACGAAAAAAATATTAGAAGTGGTTGATATAAATGGTCACGCATTCGAAAATATATCATTCACTGTACATGCGGGTGAGGTTGTAGGTGTTGCTGGCATTATAGGATCTGGCAGAACGGAATTAGCAGAAGCGATATTTGGATTGAAAACTATAAAATCAGGGTCTATCTTATTGGGTGGAAAATCAATTGATACGTGTTCTTTGCATAAAAGGCTAGACGAAGGCCTAGTTTATGTGCCAGAGGATAGGGCGAGGAATGGAATTTTCTCAATTGCTTCTGTTAAAGAAAATATTGCAGCAGCAAGTTTATATCAAAATAATCGCTTTTTTATAAATCAAGAAAAAGAAAGCGCTTTAGTTAATTCGTTTATAGAACAGTTCCGAATTGTTGTACAGAATATGAATAAAGAATTGGCATCTTTATCAGGAGGTAATCAGCAGAAGGTCGTGCTTGCGAAGTATCTTGCATGTAATCCTAAAATTATTATTCTTGATGAGCCGACTCGCGGAATTGATGCGAAAGCAAGGCTTGAAGTGTATGAGACGATAAAAAAAATGAAAAGGGAAGGACTCGCAATTTTATTAATCTCTTCAGATGTTGAAGAAATTATCCAATTAGTAAACCGTGTATATGTAATGAGAAATGGGCGATTTGTTTCTCATATGGAAAAAGAACAACTGAGTGTGAATGAAGTTACACGCCTTGCATACGGAGGTGTAACGGAATGAAACGTATGTATAAAATGCACGAAACGTCTATCATAATGTTACTACTAATTTATATAGCTATTGTAGGGATGATAAACCCTAGTTTTATTCAATTTACCTCGTTATCTTTACTGATGAAATCAAGCGTTATTTTAGTCGTGCTAGCAATCGGTCAATCGTTCGTCTTATTTACGAAAAATATAGATGTATCAGTTGGTTCAAGCATGGGATTAAGTGCAGCAGTTTGCGGAATGATGTTAACGAATGGGTATAGTGCATTCTTGTCGATATTTGTAGCTATTATACTTGGGGCCATTATCGGTTTCGTAAATGGTATTGGAGTTGCGAAGTTTCGGGTACCAGCCATTATTATGACATTAGGCATGTTAGGAATTGTTAGAGGTGCAATGTTAATTTTCACAGGCGGGAAGTGGATTGAAGATATTCCAAACGATTTTAAGCAGCTGTCATCTATCATCATTCTTGGTTTACCTATAACTGTATGGTTCGTTCTTATTATTTTACTACTACTATACTTCTTTTTAAGAAAAGTGCCATTGGGAAGATACTTTTATGCGGTAGGTGATAATGAAGATGGCGCGAGGCTTATTGGTATACCTGTTAATAAAGTGAAGATATATGCGTTTATGATTTCAGGCATAAGCGCTGCGCTCGCTGGTTGCATATTTGTTATGAATATCGGGTTCGTTCCAAATCAAACTGGTACAGGAATGGAACTACAGGTGATTGCAGCTGCTGTGCTAGGAGGAATTCATCTAAAAGGAGGAACAGGTTCTATATTTGGAGCTGCACTAGGAGCATTGTTTTTAGAAGTGATAAGCAGTTCACTTATCTTTTTAAAAATACCAGCATTTTGGAATAATGCTATTTCAGGTTTTTTACTATTACTTATTATCATATTAGATAGCGTCATGAAGAAGTGGAAAGCAGAAAGGAGAATGAATCTATGAAGTATTTTTACAGATGGGAAGGTGTGTTAATCATATTACTTCTTATAGAATTCATTCTCTTTAGTTTTATAAACAGCAATTTCTTAAATATTAGTAATCTCCTTTTTAGTACAAATGATTTTCTATTCATAGCAATCGCGGCAATTCCAATGACTTTCGTTATTGTAACAGGAGGAATTGACGTATCTGTAGGATCAATTATGGGGCTAACCTCGATTTTAATTGGTGTGTTTTGGATGAATGGGATTCATATTTTACTAGCAGTAATAATGGCACTTATAGTCAGTTGCTTAGCAGGAGCTTTAAATGGGCTTATTATAAAATTGACAGATGTAGAACCACTAGTCGTTACACTCGGAACGATGTTTTTATACGGAGGAATTGCACTCGTTATTTCAGGAGGGGCAGGTGCTTCTGGATATGAAGGGATAAGCGGTTTACCTGATACTTATGTACAACTAGCAAATGGTAGTTTTATAGGAATACCCAATTTATTATGGCTACTTATTTTATTAACAATTGTATGCACGATTTTGTTTCACCGAACGATATATGGGCGCCACGTAAAATTAACAGGCGCGAATGAAAATGCAGCAAAATACACCGGGATTAAGACGAAGAAAGTAGTAATCATTGCTTACATACTTTCTGGGTTAGGAGGTGGATTAGGAGGAGCTTTCTTAACTGCATATTTCGGTTCTGCACGTGCTGATATAGGAAGCGAAACAATATTACCAATCATTACAGCAGTAGTATTAGGCGGGACACTTATTACAGGTGGAAAAGGAAGTATTTTCGGTACTGTACTGGCGAGTATTTTCATTGGGCTCATGCAGTATGGCTTGCAAATGACGGGTTTAACAAATGAACAATCCAATGTAGTAATAGGTATTATCCTTATTCTTTCAGTTATTATGAGACATTTCAAATTACATCAATTTTTAGCGGGGAAAAGACAGAGTTTGCATAAGGGGGAAATGTCATGAAGAGAAAACTAGGGATTGTATTGATTGTATGTATTTGTTTAATCGGTTTAATTGCGTGTTCTAGCCAAACGGCAGATAAGAAAAAGGCTGATGATGTGAAATTTGCATTTATTCCGAAATTAACAGGAATTGGTTTCTTCACATCGGGAGGTGAAGGAGCAGAGGAGATGGGAGAGAAGCTAGGCGTACAAGTGAAATATGATGGGCCGTCTGAAGCGAGTGTATCAGGGCAAGTAAAGTATATAAATAATTTTATTAACCAAAACTATGATGCACTTATGGTTTCCTCTACATCAGTTGATGGTTTATCGCAATCACTACAACGTGCTAAGAAAAAAGGAATGACCGTCTTAACATGGGATTCTGATGTGAATCCGAAAGATCGTTCTTTTTATATAAGCCAAGGAACACCAGACCAACTTGCTAACTTATTAATAGAAATGACTTCTAAGCAAATTGGAGATAAAGGAAAAGTAGCATTCTTTTATTCTAGCCCGACAGTAACGGATCAAAACCAATGGGTAACGAAAGCGAAAGAAATTATTAAAAAGAAATATCCGAACTGGGAAATTGTAACGACGCAGTACGGTGAAAATAATGCACAAAAATCTTTATCCGTAGGGGAGAGCATATTAAAAACGTATCCAGATATTAACGCAGTTATTTGTTCAGATGCAACAGCACTCCCAGCAATGGCGCAGGCAGCTGAAAACTTAAAAATGGATAAAAAAGTAGTGGTAACTGGATTTTCTACACCGAACGTTATGCGTGATTATGTAAAACGAGGAACAGTACAACAATTTGGTTTATGGGATGTAAAACAACAAGGTGCTCTCGCAACGTATGTAGCAAATGAAATTGTTGTAAAAGGTAAGAAGTTAAAAGTAGGGGATAGCTTCGAAGTAAAAGGAATTGGAAAAGTGAAAGTAGAGCCAAACTCCATTCAAGGATATGATTATGAGGCAGAAGGGAACGGAATTATCGTATTACCAGAACGAGTTGTATTTACGAAAGATAATATTGATAAGTATAATTTTTAGTAGACAAAAAAACGTCCGAATATATCGGACGTTTTTTTATTTCTGCATTAATTATGAACAGTTTCTTTTTCGTTTAATCCAAGTGTACGACCAGTAGAAGTGTGAAGGTCTTGGAACAATCTTGGATTTTCAGTTAGTGAAATGCCATATGAAGGAATCATTTCTTTTATTTTTTCTTCCCATTCTACCATGCGGCTTGGGAAACATTTTTCTAATACTTCAAGCATGACGTGAACAGCAGTAGAAGCACCTGGTGATGCGCCTAGTAATGCGGCGATTGAGCCGTCAGCTGCACTTACTACTTCTGTACCAAATTGAAGTGTTCCTTTACCGCCAGCATCAGTATCTTTAATTACTTGTACACGTTGTCCAGCAACTACAATATCCCAATCTTCACTTTTCGCGTTCGGAATGAATTCGCGTAATTCTTCCATACGTTTTTCATGTGATAACATAACTTGCTGAATTAAGTATTTTGTAAGTCCCATTTCTTTTACACCAGCGGCTAACATCGTTAAGACGTTATTCGGTTTTACAGAACCGATTAAGTCAAGATTTGAGCCAGTTTTTAAGAATTTAGGTGAGAAGCCTGCGAATGGTCCAAACAGTAAAGCTTTTTTATTGTCTATATATCTCGTATCTAGATGAGGTACAGACATTGGCGGAGCGCCAACTTTAGCTTTACCGTACACTTTCGCATGATGCTGCTCTACAACTTTTTGGTTTTTACATACCATAAATAGTCCACTTACTGGGAAGCCACCGATATGCTTTGATTCAGGGATACCAGTCTTTTGAAGTAGAGGTAGGCTACCGCCACCGCCGCCAATAAAGACGAATTTAGCAGTATGATGCTCAATTTTACCACTATTCATATCGTGTACTTTTACTTCCCACAAACCATTTTTCGTGCGCTTAATATTTTCGACACTATGCTTGTAGTTTAGCTCGACATTTTTTGTTTTTAAGTAATCAAACAACATACGTGTTAATGCACCGAAGTTAACATCTGTTCCAGAGTCAATCTTCGTTGCCGCCATCGGTTCATTAGATGTGCGACCTTCCATAATGAGTGGAAGCCATTTTTTTAATGTTTCAGGAGCATCAGAAAATTCCATTCCTTGAAACAGTGGATTTTTTGAAAGCGCTTCAAAACGGTTTTTTAGAAACTCAACATTTTTTTCCCCTTGTACTAAACTCATATGAGGTAGTGGCATAATAAAATCTTGTGGATTACGAATTAATTTGCTCTTTACAAGATATGCCCAAAATTGTCTTGAAAGCTGGAATTGCTCATTCACTTTTACAGCTTTACTAATATCTATAGATCCGTCAGCTTTTTCGGAAGTATAGTTCAGTTCGCATAGCGCAGAATGCCCTGTACCTGCATTATTCCATTCGTTAGAGCTTTCTTCCCCGGCACTTGCGAGTTTTTCAAAAACTTTAATTTCCCATTCTGGTGCTAATTCTTTTAGTAATGAGCCTAACGTTGCACTCATAATTCCTGCACCAATTAAGATAACGTCTGTTTTTTGCTGCATGTTGCTCATGATAATCTCTCCATCCCCTATATTGGCAAAAAAGTGTAGGTGTTTTCTATGTCTAAGCCGTAAAAGAGAAACACCGCCTAGGCCCCACCTAGGTGTATACTTTTTTGTCTCAATTATATAACCATCTCATACTCTATTATAATAATTAATAGACTAAAATATCTAGTGTTATCTGATAATTTTAAACTATTTAACGTTTTATTCGCTAAAAATCTTATTTAACAAGCTCTTTTAAGGTGGTAAATGAAAAAAAAATACAGTTTGAAATTATCTCGAAAAAGCTTACGTATCCTTAAGTGACTAAATCGAGTACCTTTTTATGGGATTATTCTTTCTGTAATGGTAAGATTATTCTGAAAAATAAAAAGGAGGGACTCTAATGTGTACAAAAGAACAAATTTCAAACTTATTTCGAAACTTTTCAATAAAGGAATGTAAAGGGTCAAGTGATTTATATGAATATTTATCAATGAAAATTGCTGAAGATGAGGAAGTACTTACACTATCGTCCTATGCTCAGGTAGGTCAACCAGTCCCAAACTTACTATTGGGTGCAGTACATTATTTATTGCTAGCAGGGAAAGAACATCATTTAAAAACGTATTATAGTAGTTTAGTTGAAAATGCTGATACAAATTTAGATAAAGCTTTTAATCATTTTAAAGATTTCTGTAAAGAGTACCGAGAAGAAATCATTACTTTGTTACAAACGAAACTCGTTCAAACAAATGAAGTAAGACGGTGCGCATACTTATACCCAAGTTTCTGCTACATATTTAACAAAGTGAAGAAGCCGTTAGCGTTAATTGAAATTGGGACAAGTTCTGGGTTGCAACTGTTCTGGGACCAATATCGTTATTCGTACGGGACGGATGAAATGTACGGAAATATAAATTCAAATGTGCATGTAACTTCTGAAATAAGAGGGGAGAATGTACCGCATTTTCTAAAAGAAAGCCCATCTGTCGTAGAAAGAATCGGACTGGACTTACATGTGAATGATTTACATAATGAGGAAGATTATTTATGGTTACGTGCTTTAATTTGGCCAGAACATAAAGAAAGGCTTGAGATGTTTGATCAAGCTGCATCTTTAGTGAAAAATGAATCTGTCCAATTAATAGAAGGAGACGGTGTAGAGCTATTATCATCTATTATTGAACAAATAAGTGAAGAAGCTGTTATTTGTATTTTCCATACACACGTCGCAAATCAAATACCAGAACAAGTTAAACATAAATTAGAAAAACAAATACAAGAAATCGGCGCAAAACGTGATGTATTCCACCTGTATAACAATATGTGGGATCGTGACCTTCATATTGATTATTATATTAACGGAAACGAATATCGTGAAACGGTTGGAGAAACAGAAGGACACGGGAGATGGTTTAGCTGGAAGATTGGAAACGAGACGCTTATTTAGATTAATAGGGGCGCCCTCACTTGTAAAAGAAGGGACCATAGGCTCAAGCATTGACTAAATGGTTAAGGAATAAATGTATTAGTAACATACAAAAAATGCTTCGGAGAAATCCTAAGCATTTTTTGAATTACATTTAAACCCCATAATGGATCATGTACTTCTGTTCTGCTGCAGCTTGTACAATTTTTGAAGCTAACTCATTCAGCTCATCAGATTTTCTGAAGAACTTTGAGGATGTAACTGTTTCATAGAAAATTGCTAATGATTCAGGCGGGATAATTGTAATACCACAATAAGCTAAACCGTATTTCTGATTTTTGACTGTATGGAAGTAGGTTTTCATAATTGATAAATTTTGATTTAAACTACTGATAATATCATCATCAACAGATATACAATGATATTTCTCTGGTGTATAATCTTCGTAATTTTTTTGAGAAGTAAAATCGTCATTTTGTTTACGTGTAATAGAAATGATTATGTAGTTCATTAGTATAGTACTTCATAAAATATCTTCGTTTCTTCTTCGTGAAGACAGTTTACTTATCGGTAAACTCATCGGGAGCCCAAGTGGCGATTTCATTCCCAGGTGCAGCGACTACAAGCCATTGCTCACATAGGACACCAGCTTGCCAACATTCATAATAATCATGAAAACCATTTAAAAAAATAATTTGTCCACTCTCTAATGTAATAATTAAATGAGGGCTTTCTAAGCCAAGTTGTATATCGGTAACTTTTTGTCTTCTTATCTTACATATTCTTTCATATTCTTCTTTCTCAGAATAAACTTCAAATTCATCTTCATTTAATGGGTAGCTTTTTTGAGGTTTATTAAATAAACACCATTTGGATTCGATATTGATATATAATTGTCCGTCATAATCAACTGAGTCGTGAAAGTTTGTGAAATGAATCTTTATAGCGCCTGGAGAAATACCAAATTGTAATCCATCAACTTGTGATCCGATGAATAGATTTTTTAACACTTTTTCAGCGTGAATTTTATCCTCTGTATTCATTATTGAATTCCTCCTTTTCATAAAAATATACCTTATATTTTTATTGTAATAAATAAATTTTCATGTAAAATGAACCTTTTGTGAAAAACGAGCGAATATAGTGTGAAGGATTATGAGAGGGGAACGGAGCTTTGGATGAAGTACAATTAAAAGAATGGCTATATAAACGAAAGTATGTTATCTAAAAAAGACCTTGAGAAAGTGTTACTTTCGATTGCTGAATAGATATTTAGTAAAAAAAGCAACTAATAATTATATTATGTAAATTCTTTTTGTAAAACACCCATAAAAAATGGATGTTTTATATTTTGATATATTAGGTGGAATATATAGTTTAAAAAAGCGGAATACTTTGCGGAAAGTTAAAGACATTTTTCGCAAAGTATTCCGCTTTTACTTCCATTAATCGGTCAAAGTTGCAACTGAAGTATGCATCTGGCCAATTTTTAATGGATAGGTCAGGAGTATTAACATAGACACCTTTTGTAAAGGGGAGTATTGCCAAACGGAAGTCTTCACCCATCGAATACTTCCACCAGCACCTTCTGGTTGCTCCCAAGTAGCGAATATTGATATGTTTGATAGTGCTTTTCGGTAAAAGTAAGCAGTTGCTCATTTGGCACCTCAGCAACAGCACCGCCTAATCCGTGGAAAAATACGGAGGTGGTGGAAAAGGGTAAGTTAAATCGTAATTTCTATTTGATTGCCTTCTGGATCGCCTATTACACTTTCATAATAGCCATCTCCAGTAAAACGTGGTCCATTTAATAAAGGATAACCAGCATCTTTTATCACCTTTGTTAGTTCATTCACACGTTCTTCACTACCGACAGAAAAAGCCATATGAGCATAGCCGGTTATGTTTAAATTAGGCTTATTTTCAATCCCTTTTTTACGCATAAGTTCAAGCCTTGCTCCAGATTCGAACGTAATAAAATAAGATTCAAATTGTTTCATTTCACTATGGTATAACGAGTTTGCTTTACCATTAAAGTATTTTATATAAAAATCACGCATACATTTTAAGTCATTTACCCAAATTGCAATATGTTCAATTTTCATAGGTTTCACCAATCCTATCTGTATCAATTAGGCTTCCACTGTATTAAATTTGCATTTGCATTGCAACAATTTTGCTTTGCTATTAAAGCTAGTTGTTAATTTTTGATTGTGTACGTACATACAATATGTAATTAAGTGAATGACCATCATAGTAATTACAGAAAAGGGTGAATACAGTATATGAATCAATTTGAACAAATGATGTACGTTGGTGTCATCATGTCTATTGTACTATCTGTAATGATTTTAGGGTCCTTATATTATAATCCTCGACTTTCGTTAACTGATTATCCGAAAGATATTCAAAAAGTAGTTTTTCCAAAATCGATTCATGAAAAAAAGCAAAGCATTTATTTTAATATTGTATATAATACTATTCTTTTCGGTAGTCCTTTCGTTTCTACATATATACTACATAAGCATGAAAAGTTAATGTATATGGATGCCTATTTACACAATTTTGGTATTTTAATGATTTTCAATTTAGTAGATTTACTTATAATTGATTGGCTAATTTTTTGCTGGATTACTCCAAGGTTTGTTGTGATTCCTAGTACGGAAGGTATGAAAGGATATAAAGATTATAAGTTTCATTTAAGAGGGGCTATTGTCGCTACTCAAATTTTAGCAATCGTAAGTTTATTTTTGGCGGGAATTGCTACAACTATTTAGTGTGAAGAAGAGCATGGAGCTTTTATAAAAGATAAGGAGATTTATAATATATAGAATTAGAAATGAGAATTTGATAGTATTGGAGTAAGGAGTTTTAATAGCGGTATATTAAACAATATTAATATACCGTTGCAAATGTTTTGATATTATGTAAAATTATACTATTTTACGGAGACATTTGATAAAATTCGAAAAAATATAATGGAGGCTAATATGAAAAAAGTAATTGGCGCAGCAACAGCAACTATTTTTGGATTGGGGGCGTTTACCTCAACTGCTACCGCAGAAACAATCGTAACAGCAGATGTACTTAACGTACGTGAAAAACCGACTACAGAATCAAAAGTGGTCGAAAAAGTAAAGAATGGGCAAGAGTTAAAAGTCATAAATACCGAAGATGGCTGGTCAAAAATTGAATTGAACGGTAAAGAAGTGTTTGTAAGTTCGGAGTTTACAAAAGATGTGTATCATGTAACGGCGAATTTGTTAAATGTACGTACTGAAGCAAACACGGATTCAGAAATTCTTGGCAGACTAAAAAAAGATGATGTAATTGAATCAACGCATCAAGTAAAAGACGGATGGCTGCAATTTGAGTATAAAGGAAAAATTGCTTATGCAAACGTTTCTTTCCTATCAAGTACAGCACCAACTGAAAAGAAAACTGAAGAGAAAACGAAGCAAGTAGCGAAAGTACACAAATCAGTTAAAGAAAAGAAAGAAGTAAAGACGCAGAAAGTAGCAAAAGCGAAAGAAACAACGAAAGCACAAGAAATAGTAAAGCCTAAAGAAGAGGTAAAAGTCAAAGAAGAAGCGAAAGTGCAAGAAATAGTAAAGCCTAAAGAAGAAGCAAAAGTCAAAGAAGAAGTAAAAGCGCAAGAAATAGTAAAGCCTAAAGAAGAGGCAAAAGTCAAAGAAGAAGCGAAAGTGCAAGAAATAGTAAAGCCTAAAGA
>NZ_JAKUGE010000040.1:0-48781 GCF_022663795.1 Bacillus cereus group sp. BfR-BA-01349 | reverse complement strand
AAACTAAAAGGATTGTCCCCTGTGCAATACAGAGTTCAATCCTTAGTAGCTGCTTAATATATTTGTCTAATTTTTTGGGTTCAGTTCATAAAACGATGGTCCAAAGTGGATACAACCCTAGTTACTTAGTGATAGAAATCATATTATAGCACATTTTACGATATAGTTAAAATAAATGCCAGGAGTACTTTATAAGGTTCTAATGATTTGACGGAAAATTTATTTTTTTGATAAAATATAGATACCTTGAATGTAAGAAAACTGAGTTATAACTGGTAATTGAAAGTAGTAGAGGACTTGAGACACCCTTTACTACTTTTTTTATAGAAATTATACATTATACAAAAAATGAGATATTATTTTATTTGTATTTATAAATGAAAATATTACCCAAATGGAGGGGAGCTTATGAAAATGCAAGATTTCCAAGAAGAATTATATAAGAATTTATCTTCTACTAACAAAAAGGTCACTATATTTTTAAAAAGTGGTGTTAGAATCATGGGTGAAATTGCTGGTGTAGACAGATTTACTGTTCTTATATTAGTCAATGGAAAACAACAGCTAATTTATAAACAAGCAATTTCAACAATAGCGGCATAATAGATAATAAAAACTTTTATTTATTCCAATGGGGACTATAAATGAATATATTAGAAAACGGACTACATTCCTTAAAAAATGCTATTCATAATTTAAAACAATTAGAAACAGCTCCAGAAGGTGACAGAGAATACATTATAAAAGATGTAATAATAGGGATACATCATTCTACAGAAACCCTTTTTAAGTATTTAGTAAAGGAAAAACAAGAACTACTTATTTTTAAAGATTTAAATGATTATTTCACAAAAGAAATGAAATATAGATTGAACAATAATGGTGAGAACACTAAGAGTTACATAGGTAATACAATTACTTATAAAGAAGCGATTGATCGTGCAGCAGTTTTAAATGACTTAAAGATTTCAAATATTGATTATGGTACATTTGATAAACTAAATAAATTGAGAAACTCTATTACTCACCATGAATATGATTTAACTGAAGATCTAATTAAATATTTAATAGCACAAGTATTAACTATTGTTTTTCCAATTTACAATAGCAAATTACCTAACTTTAAAGAATATGTAAAAGAACATAAACTAGATTTAAAAGGCACAAGTCAAGTTAACGATTTACATATTTGGAAATTCATTAGACACTTCACTTTATTAAAAAAAGTATTTATATCTAATCAGTTTATAAAAGAACACAAAGAAGATGATAAAGAGTTTAATAAATTTTTAAACGGGAAAAAGAAAGAAAGAGACAGTGAATCTTTAATTAAATTTCATGAATGTCCATGTTGCAAAGAGGAATTCTTTAAAAAAGAATATGTATACTTTGAAGCTGCCGAAGAAGTAATGTATTATGGCCACTGTTTGTTATGTAATATATCACTAAATAAAGATGATGCTAATTATATTGAAATGACCTATGGTAGCTATGATTCATTTCTTAAATTATTCAAAAAAGATATAGCCATTTTAAAAGATTTATTATATATGGAAGATCTTGCATCGCGAATTTCTTCTGAAGATGCATCTGTAATAAATGCATTTTGGGATGATGAAGAAATAAATGCGTTTTTATTAGAATATTTAGAGGCTATTTTTGACAAGGCTTTATTCGACGTATTAGTAGATGACTGTTATTCGATAAATTATGATTCCTCAGAGTTAGATGATGCAGTAGCATGGAATAAAGAGCTTGAAGTTAGCGAAGTAATAGACCACATAGATGAATTTGATGTTTCTCAAATAAAACAAATGGTAACTAATTGTACGGTGCTACAAATTAAACCTGAAATCAGTAATACTGCCTTTAATAATGCAATTGAACAAGAATTTGTAATGAATACATGTGTAGGACATCATTACCCTCACACAAACGAAGATGTAACCGTTGATGTGAAAATTACTTTCGAACTAGATCCATCAATATTTATTGATATTATCTTGGATAATCAATTTTCTTAAGGGAATCATTACCTTTGATTTCTTAAGTTAGTTTATCTATAATATAAATGCGTATATTGATGACATTGGTAGTTTATTACTGCATAATTCATTAATTTAAAGCTACAAAGAGATTTTATCTCTTTGTAGCTTTTTAGTTGTTTGAATCCTCTAAAAACTTCATATAAAAAACATCCTAACTCCACACATTGCACAAGTTAAAATTATATAATTAATCCATAGTTAAACAAACAAGACATTCCTATATACTAATATTAGGAATATACATTATAAAATGTTATTAAATTTTAAATTGAATGTGAGGTTTTTTTATGAACAACTTTAATACTGATAACGTGCAAGGATTGGTTTCAGAAGAAAACGTAGAGTTATTAAAAGTAATGGCACATCCTGTACGTCTACAAATTGTAAGTGAATTAGCTAAAAGTAAAACACTAAATGTAACTCAATTAACAGACATTTTGGATATTCCACAATCAACAGTATCGCAACACCTATCTAAAACGAGAGGGAAAGCTCTTAAAGCTGAAAGAAAAGGGTTAGAGATGTACTATCATATTGAAAACTCCAAAGCTGATAAAATCATACAAATTCTTGGCCATGCTAATTAAATCCAAAAAATAGATGAATGTATATCCGAACATGGAATACAATTCATCTATTTTCCCTTTATAAAAACGTAAAAATAATATAATATAATATTTATTATTTTTACGTTTATTCAAAGTATTAAAGGTTATAGAGCGTACTTTATAGAATTTATATCTGTAAATAGAAAAGGTTGTTTAGTATCCGTAGAAAAAATTTGTGAATTAATTAATAGAATAGATCTCCTGGGCAAATATTTTATTAATTAAAGTCATGCTACAAGAATAATTGTACAATGTACTACGAAAGAAGGAACAAATAATGATTAGCTGGTTGAATAACATTATCAAGCCTACATTGGAAGAACAGCTTTTTACACTTGAAAGTAAAAATGAAATGTTAATTTCCGATATCAGTAAAGGTAGAATGCAATTTAGTAATAATGAAAGAGTAATTGAATTTAGCAACTTATTAACAGAAAAACTTGTAAATACTTATAAGCATAAAGGATATTTAAATACTTATGAAACAGAAGTCTTGAAAAAAGTATTAAAAGACGGTGTTTATAGTATGAGCTTTTTATTGTTGTCACAATTAAATGATGAACAAGACTTGAATTTAATATCTAAACAATTAGAGTCACAAGGTTTTCAATTTATAGATACAGTTGGTTATATTAATATCAAAAGAATAATCCCTTGTATTCAATTTATTCAAAAATAGATTTATATAAAACGAAGATAAAATATACTTCTTAATGTAAGTACTGTTTAAGTTAATTTAATGATATTTTGAAATATTATAACAGAAGAGGAGGGGACAAAATAAACTTAAACTATCAACTTCATCTTCGCGTTAAATACTTATTTAACGAACAGTTGGTATTATTATATTGTTATGTTATGATTTTAGTATAGAATATAAATAGTAAGGAGTAATGTCGTGATGAGAGTCTTTTTTGAATTTTTCTTGCTTATGTGCTGTTTTGCATCTGTTTTTCTTCTAGCACTAGAGATCCGACGATATATACACATAAAAAAGGATACTTTTCTATGCAATATACAAGAAATGTCTCGTGGTAAAATTAATATTATGATTCGGTCATGTGTGACTGGCTGTTTTATCGTAGCATTCTTAATATTGAAGCTAAATATAGCATGATTTATCGTACTAATGTGTAGATAGAAATAATATTAACTAATTTAAATGGAGGTATAGAAATGAAGCGTATGCATACAAAAATAACACGTTTTATAAGTTTAAGCACTAGTATATTAATGTTTTCTTTTTTACTATGGATTCCCCTTGCTATTATTAGCCTTGTATTTAGTCTAGAAACCTTACAAGTTATAGTGAGTATAGGTCATATTTTACATATGCTACTCCTGTGGATTTTTCTTGCTCTAAATAGTCGCTTTGTTTATAATATTCCATTTAGAAGAACTAGTTATGTTTTCGCAATGCCTAGAGTAAATGAATTAATACGTTCCAAACAGGGTTTCTATGCCCATCCCCCGAAAAAAGGGAATAAGACAGAAAATACCAATTCGCAAGCGATAGATGTAACAAAAAGGTAGAAATTTTATATTGTTACAAATTATTTTTGATACAGTATTTTGTTACAGCTAAATAGACTAAATAAAGGAAAATACTTCTTAAAACCAACGTTATAACAAAAACGAACATTTATGTTACAAATCGAATAACTAAGGTTGAACCATAAAGTTGTCTACAAATGATATGGAATATTTTGTCTTAATACCCCTTTTCGGGGACGGGCAAAGTTATCCCAACATAAAAATAGAACAACTGTTCGTTAAAAGTGTATTTAACGTGAAGATTGTCGATTATAATAGAATTATGTATAGTAAAGGTATCAATATAAAATTGATACCTTTCTTGTTGTCCAATACATATTTATGAAGCATTTTAATAGTATATATTATCACTTAATTAAAAGATTTGAGGTGTACACCATGAGTAATAGAGAAAAAGAACGTTTTAAAGCTCTTGTAGAAAAGCATAAAAATAATATGCCCTGGTATGTCATTGAGTACCTAGAAATGAAGACTGCTCTCTCCCCTGCTACTCTATATGCATATATAACTGAATTTGAAAAATTCTTTAAATGGATTATTCTTAAGCGATTAGCTGTCGTAAATGGTAACGTGGTTACTAATATAACTGATATACCTATTGAGACATTACAGACATTACCCTTAAATGATGTAAATCGCTTTCACATGTACTTACAAGGTGAAGGAATTGAAACTAGAGCTATTAATAGAACCTTTTCTGCCTTAAAATCGCTCTTTAAATATTTAGCGCAGAATTCAGAAGATGAGCATGGAAAAAGCTATCTCTCACGTAACGTTATGGAGAAAATCGAACTACATAAAGAAAAAGTTGATGCTGCAGCAAGAGCTGATGAAGTGGCAAATATTATCTTTAACGATAATGAGGATGTAGCATTCTTACGATTTTTGATAAATGATTATGCAACAATCTTAAAAGAGACATCTACACGTAAATACAATTATTTTTTACGTGACAAAGAACGTGATATAGCATTAATAAGCCTTATTTTAGGCACTGGGCTTCGAGTATCTGAATTAGCTAGTCTTACCCTCTCAAGTATAAACTTTCGACAGGGAACCATTAAGGTGACTCGTAAAGGTAATAAAAAATCTTCAATTCTCGCAACGAAATCGTGTTTAGACGACGTACAGGAATACATGAAAGTACGTTTAGAGAAATATATGTGTCCGCCTGAAGAGGATATTCTATTTGTAACTAGGTACCAAGGAAAATACACACAGCTTTCAGTACGCGCTATACAGAACTTAGTAGAGAAGTATTCAAGTGCCTTCGATGAAAAACGTAGCCCACATAAGCTACGTCATACGTATGCTACAAATCATTATAAGGAAAACAAGGACTTAGTATTGCTACGAGATCAACTCGGTCACACTTCTGTTGAGGTTACTAGTATCTATACAAATATAAATAATGAAAAGAAACGAGAAGCGATTGATCGTTTAGAAAAAAGACAATTCGAATAGAATTCATTGGAATTATTCTTCATTTATTGGTGAAATATAAAATTTGATAATATTATTAATATAAATAGTAGAACCCCATCCATTATGAATCATATTTCTTCAAAATGAATGGGGTTTTATGAATGTTCTAATGTAATCACTTCAAAGTGTATTAATAAAAAAATCATCCACAATCTTATTAATAAATTGTTCTTTTTTTGATATATGCATTTTATCACAAAAGTCATCTAAAATTATTCGTGCAACACTTTCATCAAACTTCTTATATTTAGTGCAAAAATTAGAAATCATGTTTCTATCTGGATATCCTGCTTTATAAGAAGCTGGGATAAGAGGATCATTATTCTTATTTTGAGCTAAAACTTGTTCATCAATAATTTCACTATTACTTAATTCCGCGATTACAGCGCCTTTTATATTTGCTCTCATCTCTTGTAATAGTACCTTTGCATTATCTTTGTGCAAAGGGCCTTTAATCTTAACAGAATTGCAGAACGTTGCAATGGTAGAATTCAATGCCTGTTTTAGTCCATATTCTTTGTGGTTAAAATGGATTAACTCATGCCCAGCAAAAAACTTAAATACATGAGGGTATAACTGTGCATCCCTAATTAAAACTGTTGGAAATACTAAACCTTTGCTTGTTGCTTGTCCAGTATATTGTTTAGAAAATGGTTTGGAATCTCTTTCATATACGACTATATCCTTAATTCCTAATTTTGCAGAAAACTTGTCTACTACATTATATATTCTTGGATTATCTTCTCTTCTTAATAATATTTTACTCATATTCTTGCTCCTAAACTTATAATATATACTTTCACTATTGCTCCACTAACCATATGACCAGCTGCAATTTCTGTATAACCCAGAATAATCTCTTAGCGCTCATAATTTTTCAATCACTATCATTTTCCCTGGAGTATGAGGTACTTCATGCTTAATAATCCCCTCTTTTAAATACTCCTTTTTCTTGTCATGTTGTTCTTTTACATGCTTCTTAACAGGGTGCAATCCCCAGGGGTGTTCCCAATATTGGAATTTACCGATTTTAAAATTTTCCCATTGAAACTGAGCATCTTGCAGCCGGTTATTCCCTTGACATAATCGCTCCAAAGAGTATTTCTTGATCTTCCCTTTTAGACTATCTACTACAATATATTTACTAGTTTTATTATCATAACCAACTATAGAAACCCAATGAGAAATTATATGATTCTTTGTAAGACGTTTATATGTACATAAACTAAAAAGTACAAAACACTTATTCTGTTGTAACTTCATAATTAACTCTTTAGAATTTAGATGTTTTATGTTCTTTATACTTACATCATATTTTATATCTTCACATCCAGTTGCTTGATTGAATATCTCCCAATTATTATCTAGAAACAATCTATACAAATTTAAATCGAAAAATTCTCCTAAAAATGTATTACCATTAATAGCAATACCTCTTTTTGTTATTACATTTTCCCTTAATAAATTACAAACTACATCATCAGTCTGTTTCTTAGTAACACTCTTAATCTTATTTAAGTTGTATAAACCATTTAACATGGCATAAATTCCACAAGTAGGTCCCGTTTACTTAATACTAATTGTCATTCTTTTTCTCCTTCATAACGTTTTAATTATATATTGATAATACAATTTTAAGGTTAATTTAGAACCTATTCTATCTCATATTAAGTGTGAATCATAATAAACTCTTGAATCTAATTTACGACACATACTACTTAATCAAACGAACATAAAAATGTACAATATTAAATTAAGGCTGTTGTCATATATATTTTTGTGTTTTAGAAAAAATGTACAAAAACAGCCTTAATTTAATAATAATAGTTAACTCATTATACGTTATTTGAAAAATAACTGCTTAAAAATTTAAGTACAATCAAATCATGCAATTAACCAAAAACTTGTTCTTTGATTACCACTCTTTTTTAGTACCTGGTGTATTTCTTTCGCTTCAACAAGCTAAATAACAATCAATAATTTCATCTATACCAAATATACAACGATTTCGAAAAGCATCGGTTGTAATTACTTCTCTTTTATATTGATCTATTTTTATTACTGTCACCATTTCGTTATGTATATAACCATTTCGGTAATATAGTATATGTACTTCTTCTTCCATAAATAAAGACTTTTCTAATACTTGGCCAATCTGCTCTAATTGCTGCTGATCCAAGATTGGTTTCTTTATTTTGCTTTGTTCCTTGAAAATTTCATTAATGCCCTGAAACTGCTCCGGCAAACTAGCAAAGGCTTGCCACTTGACCATTTTTCTTCCTTTTGGTATTTGGGAATTCATCACGCTTTATGCCCCCCTAATAACATATTTCTGTCCCTAGCTGTACTTACATCACAATAAGAAATTCCCCTTAATATGCTGTTCTTACCAAATTTCGATCTAATTTCATCCATAACATATGCAAGTTTCATTTCTTTTTCCCTTGTTTCAACATTATCAAATAGAGAAAGTTGCTCCTCCCCACCATTCATTAAATTAGTAAAAGATATAGAGATACTTCGAATGGGTTCCCCCGTATATAATCTATGTAAAAATCGCATGCAAACCGCGTAAATATCCATTGTCAAGCAAGTTGGGCGTGGTAGTGTACAGGTCTTTTTAATTCCTCCACTATAATCTCGGCTATAGCCAACTGAGAAATGTATTGTTTGCGTTAATTTTCTTTCTCTTCTTAATCGATAACATACCTCTTCTATATGCTCTAACAATACTACCTGTACTTCTTCAATCGAGTAATCCCGCATGAGTATTTGGCTTTTACCAATAGAAGTTGTAGCAGGAACATATTTCTCAGAAATACGACTAAAATCAATCCCGTTGCTATGCAAATGAAGTTCTTCTCCAATAATGCCAAAGCTTTGTTTTAAGTACTTAAGTGGGTATTGCGCTAAATCACCTATTGAATGGATTCCTTTACGGTTTAGTTTCGCTTCTGTTTTGTCAGAGATCCCCCAAAATTTACTTAGTGGTCGTATTGGCCATAATTTTATGGGTACATCTTCGTACTTCCAGTATGCTATGCAATCTTTCGTTTTCTTTGCTTCCACATCTAAAGCCACCTTACTCATTAAAGGGTTAGGCCCAATTCCTACCGTGCATTCAATTCGTGTCTTTTCATATATCTCACGTTTGAATTTCAAGGCGAACTCATACGGATCGTTAGCAAATAAATGAATACTGTCCGTAATATCCATAAAAAACTCATCGATGGAATATTGGTGAAAATCCTCAATAGGAACGTACTGTAAAGCTAATCTCGTGATGAAATTGGAGCATTTTATGTAAGTACTCATAATTGGATTTACCACAAGTATGTCTTTTCTACGAGGGATCTCGTAGGCTCTTGCCATCTTCTTTACACCTAATGCTTTTAATGGTGGCGTTGCAGCAAGAACAATTGAACCATTTCTATTAACATCACCAACTACAGCTAACTTTGTGTGAAGTGGATCCAATCCCATTTTGATGCAACTCACTGATGCATAAAAGCTACGAAGATCTACACATAAAATAATACGATTCGGCAAAATAGAATAGTCATACATCTTGAATCCTCCTATAAAGAACATTTGTTCTGCTCTTATTATACACGAACCTACGTTCTTTATGTTTGTATTTTTATAAAAAATAGGACTTTTTTATGCTAAGATTTATTTCAATAACACATCATTTATTTGGATATAACAAAGAATTGAATTTTATTCTATACTTGCACCATTTAATCCCTTTGGATATGCTTATTCAGAGAGAATATTTACTAAGTTCAATCGTAGTACATATAAAATGCTTGAATCCCCCCTCTAAGGTCAACTTTATATACATAAAAGTGGTAATGTCGATTTAAATAATCTAAAGAACGAAAAGAAGGGTGATAGTATGTTTTGTTGTATAAATTGTTTTGATAATAAACATATACGTGAGTACATAGAAAGCTATGGAGATCATGGAAACTGTAATTACTGCAAGAGTCGCAATTTATCTGTTATGGACATAGAAGAAATGGGCGAATTTATTCGTGCTTCTCTTTCAAAAGCCTATGTTAATGCTACAACAGATTTCATTCCATTCCATTTACACGAAGAAAATGCTGAATCAATCACTGAGTTACTACGCTATTCAATGTGTATTTTTTCTTCAAAAATAGACAGCAACGATATGTGTGAAAAACTCATTAAGGATGTATTTAAAGCTAGCGCCCCTTCATATCGAGCTATTACACAAGGAGAAGTTGATATATTTGAAAGTGGTGATGCCCAAGTTGTTCTTAGAGATAGTTTTTATGCCCCAGATAACAATGGGTTTTATATCACATGGGCTGAATTTAAAGAAACAGTTAAACATGGAAATCGCTTTTTTGATATGAATAGAAATGATTCTAGAGAAAGTATGTTGTCAGTATTCGATGATTTTTTCGAAAAAATGGAGATAGAGCTTAAATCAGGGACTTTAATTTGGAGGGCGCGTCCTAATTCAGATGGACCATTTGAAGATATTTATGAACAAACCTTAGAGTGTGGTCCTCCACCAGCTGACTATGCAAAATCTTTTCGTATGAATCCCGATGGAATCTCATATTTTTATGGGGCTGAAGATAAAGACACTTGTATTAAAGAAATAAGGGCCTTAGAAACAGACAATGTAGTATTTGGGCAATTTCAAACTAAACGTAATCTAAAACTCATTGATTTGAGTACTGTTCCAAACGTGACATCTCACTCAATATTCTCTGAGGATTATAATCACGATATGAATTGGGCAAGAGATTTCTTAGAATTATTTTGTGAGGAAATTTCTAATCCAGTTGATAAAGAAACTGCTCCAATTGAATATATACCAACGCAAATTTTATCAGAATACATCAGATTAAAGGGTTATGATGGTGTTTGCTATAATAGTAGTCTTACAAAAAAACAGAACTACACATTATTCTGCGGAAGAGCAAGTGAGCGTACCTCATATTCTTTCTATTATGGCACGGAACCTTTAGTACCTAATTTTAAGGATTGGTTAGAGTTAGTTAACTACGAGTACGTGAGGGCTAAATCTGGAGAACAATCTTAAACATAACATTTTTAACTAGAAAAGAGATAATAAGGGATTCCCCCTTTATTATCTCTTTTTCAATCTATTGGTTGTAGACCAATTTAATTTCCATATTTTTGTAATTTATTACTAAAACTCCCCCTCTGACTTTTCATCACCTAATCGATTGTAAAATAGTGTAAGTATTATATCCCCAAAAAAGAAAAATGAAAAGAAAGCCAAAACCCCATAAAATAACTTTTGTTCTGGGTAAAGATAAATGTCATATATAACTACACCAATAAACAATAACATAAGCAATCTAGGAAATATTTCCTTCATTAGCATTTCAAATCGTCCTTTCATATTAAAATACATAATAGTGTACTTCCAAGATAGTTCGTTAATCTAAAAACTGATTTTGTACGTCATTAATATCCACCACAATCTGGTCCTACATCAACAGTCTGGCCACAGTCTGGACTGGTAATTATAGATAAGTTACTTACCTGATCTGTAGCAGAAATAACAGCAACACCTAACGCTATATCTAAAGCAACGTCTGTACCGCTTTTAGTATTAGTAGAATTAGTGGAATCATTATTAAATTGTATAGAATTCTCCTTCTTAGTCTTAACTGAATCAGTGAAATGTTTTGAACTAGAATTAATAGAAACGGTCCTATTTTGGTTGAAAATTCGATTCATTATTTCTCTATCTTCTTTACTATAATTAACCTTGCATCGATTAATAACATATACAAGATTTTCATTTTTATTTACTTTTACATTTTTAGCATTAGATGAACTATGTTTAAATGGTTTCTTTTTACTATTAAGCCTCTTAATATGTTTGATTTTTATAAGTATCGAAGGAAAAATCATCAGTATAACAGACACTAAAAGTATTAAAAAAATTATCTTGTATATATTCACTTTTTAGATCCTCCTTTTTCTTAATCCCACCCACTTTTTCTCTTATCCTGTTCTAATGATAGATGATCTTTGTATTCATAAGCCTTAATTTCATCACCTACGTCTATCTTTTTAAAGAAATTGTTTTTTACGTCTACTACTTGCGTTTGATCAGTTGCATATAACGTTAGCAGATATTTAGCTGGAGAACCTGGAACACCCATAGCAGGAATTCCTGCATCACCTTCTATAAATTTTTTATCAATAACCTTTGCGTTTACTAGCTTACCCTTTTCTAATGTCTCTTCTTCCATTTGAAATTCAGCTATTGATGATTTTATTCCTGGGAATATAGATAATCCTATTACAATTGATATTAAAATAATTGCAAAAGACATTACGAAATGTATATTGGTTTTTTCATTAGATTTACTCATTATACATATCCCTTCTTATTTTATATAAATGAAAATAGATATTTAATCTTTGAAATACAGATTACATAAAAGCAATTACATCTGTATTATTTGATAGATCACGAAGTTGTTCTAAATTATCTATTTCTCTATAAGTTAATCCTCCATTTGCAATTAATTCATCTTCCGTTGAACTATAGTAATCTGCTAAACGACACGTTACTTCCCACTCATGTTCAACAAAAACAACCCCAGTTATCCTATTTTTTATAGTGTATACATAAATCTTCATATTGTTTAATCTCCTTTGTTACGTATTATGCGTCTTATATTTAATAGCTACATAATAAAGTTTCTATAATTTATACTAAAACAACATCATTATTCCTACATACCGTATTCAATATCATCTAGAGAAAAATACATTGTAATTTTGTATTAAAAATTTAACATGTAATACTCAAATAGAAGCCAAGCTAATACACCCGAACCAATTAATACTAAAAATTTTATAAAGCTTTCATTAAATTTCATTCTCACACCTAAATTTCTATAAAATTCAAATTCCATTAAAATATCTGTTGAAATATCAATGCTTCTTTATTTAAAGTTCCATTAATAATCTCTTTCATTTTATACATTGTTTCTTCGGGCGCATTACGTTCTGAAAATGAAAAATAACCGCTTTGGAAATTAAAGTAGTTTAAGTTATATAAATAAGAGTTATCACCTGTCATAACAGCCTTATATTCCTTATTTCTATAACTAACAAGATTTATATTAACCTTATTCTTTTGTAAATGTTTTACAATGAAGTTTTTAGATCTAATTTCAAAAGCTGGTCTATATTTTTCAACTAAATTTTGGATTCTCATTTGAAATTCTTTATTAAAATAATGAATTTCAATATGAATCTCATATGGTTTTTCCATTGTTCTATTGGCTTTCATATCAATATTTAACTTATAAAAATCATGCATCTTCTCACCTGCTTATGTAATAAAATTCAAATAATAATACTATATTCAAGAAATCTAATAAATTCTTTTATTACGAATTCCCCTTTTATTGAGTTGTAAGTAATCCTCCTTCTGTATTTAATAAAGGTTTTATTACAACTCCACCATCAAATCCTCCATTTCGAACTACCTTTAAATATTGAACTTTTGTTTCTTCATCAGTGATAATAAAAGTATGTTTATCTATTTTTTGTATGGAAAAACGATTATCTTTTACTTCATCACCTACATATGGTTTACCATTCGCTTGGTATAAAGGTACAATGTCTAGTCCTCCATCAAATCCTGCATTTCGAACTACTTTTAAATATTGTACTTTTGTTTGTTTATCAATTAAGACAAGTGTATATTTATCAAGCTTTATTGCCTGAAATCTTGAATTTAAATTATCGTTTTCTTTTTGTAATTCTGATTTAGTATCAACAGAATTTTGTACTGTTAATTCTTTATTAGATGTGTTAAAACTAGAGCATCCTCCTACCATAAAAAATGTTATAACACATGACAATTTCATAAAAAATTTTCTATTTCTCATTAAACAATCTCCTCTAGGACAATATTTATAGTAACGCTTATGTACAAGTAACAAATGAAACAACAGCAGATATAAAAATATGTCAAACCATTTTCACATCTACTTCTGCTTAAATTTCAAATTGCATTAAACTGGTTTCGTTTCACTTTTCAATCGTTATTCTACTGTATCAAGAAATTCTTAATCTAAACTGCTTACAAACTGGATGAAATTTTTATATCTTTCTTTTGTAAGACGATGCTCTGCTATTTCGACCTTAAAATATAGCAATTCTTGTTGGATCTTATATATATTCTCCATTTCCTTACTTGTAGCAGCAATGAACTCTTTACACTTAAATAACCACTTACTTTTTTCGCTTCTTAAATCCCCAATCAAGACCAAGTATTTCCTATCCAAAGCATCATATAAATTATCAATACCTTTTAACATTAAATTTCTTCTGTCCTTTGAAAACTTTTCATATTCAAGGGGCTTATTCATGCCTTCACCTTCTTTTTTTATAATTGTCATTTCTCTTTTTTCCACTCATCTCACCTCTTGAAAAGTATTAAAAAGTATTATTTTATTAAATTATGTTTCTTTAACCAAAACCAAGTTTCCATACCTTTTATATCTTTTTCATATACTGGCATTACATATATTTCTTCATTTATTAACAATTGCAACTCTACATATTGTTTTTCTGCATTCCATCCATAAGATGCTATCGGAACCATTTTCTTTTCCATTAATCATCACCTACATTCGTACTAAAACTAAGGAAGCATGAACCTACAACAATTAATAACATGGTTACTATTTCTTTTGTCACAGGAATAATATCTGTATAAATCAACACGGCGAATAAATACGCTATTAGAGCATTTACTATGAAGAATGCACTCCCGAATTTCTTCATTTCCTCTTTTCCCCCTTTTAAAAACGCTATTTTCCTTCATTTCTATAGCCAACCCATTATCCACATTTAATGATTGGAGGAGAAGTTAGCTTTTGCTGGCTGCTCTTTGTTTTTCTTTCTGTCTCTTTAGGAAATCCTTTGCTTTTTTAATTGCTTCAGCTCTTGTATGCCCTTCAGCAATTCCTTTCAATGCTGTATCATCCTTAATGCAGGTCATCTTCTTTGCGTCATCTTCCATAATGACTTCTACCTTTGAATAATAGGCACTATGCAATTTATCCCCTTCAATTAAAAAGCTCATAAACTCTGTTCCAACCTTGCCTGTAAAATCTTTAACTTTTCTCATATCCATACCCATCCCTCCTTGAATATAACCGATAACTTGTCATATACTATCTATGCATCTAGATTTTCATTTTTGATCTGAGCAGTTAGTTTTTACTAGCTGCTCTTTTGAATATCTGCTTTTTCCTTACAATTCTCGCAATACACCATATCTCTAATAACAATCGCGCTTTCTTCATATTGTGGTGTTCCACAACTGCATTCCCACCACCAGCCATTCTCTAAATAAACTTGTTTTGGAATTGAGTTTTCATGTTTATATTGATCAGCCCATTTAGCTCTTCTGACTTCTACATCAATAAAATCAATACCGAACTCACACTTCCCAAAATTTCTAGCTTGTCCTGCTGTTTCAGCAAAGAATATTCGTGAATACTCACCATCACTTACCTGATATGCTCTCATATCCATCCTCTTTTCGATTAAACTGTTGCTATTTCTTTACGATAATCAGCCACTACGTTTCCTTTTTTATCGTAATAAACTGTTTCGTAATATGGATGACAATTATATGAAGTCCAAGGATCACTATAATAAGCTACCTGTAAATTTAATCCTGATGTACTTCCAACAATGATTCCAACTTGACCACATACTTCAATTTTCATGCCTTGATAAGCGAATTTGATTTTTCTCAACTCGCACATACGTTCAAACTGCTTTTTATCACCTAACATACATGTAATATCGGCTCTTCTTACCTTTCTACATCTCACATATTTCAAAAATGTTTTAAAATCCGTTTCCCAAATCCCATCTTGTAAGTACTTATAAAATTGGTACTTCGCTTTACCTGGAGTTTCTGCTAATTCTGTATGCTTAAATTCTTCATCACAGTATAACCACAATTTGTAACTATTCACTTCTTAACCACCTTATATTTAAATATCTTTTTATAATAAGTAGTTTATTACATACATAAACTACTTATTATAAAAAATTTAAAACACCTAACATAATTAGACTCGTAATCATTCCAGGTAATGCAAATTTCAAGGGGTCAGATAATTCTATTTCAAGAGCCAGAAAAAGCACATTTACAAGCACTATCATCAATATAAATAAAAGTCCAGCACCCAAAAAAATAAATGGAAATACCTCAAAAGGTTTCATGAAACCACCTCCTTTATCTTTTCAACGAAATAATGCATTTTATAAAATCACTTTAACTTTTTTTGATATACTCCAACATTTAATAATATGTTGGAGTATATCGTTAACTTACAAAATAATCTTAACACTTATTAAAATTTGGAGCTTTTTGATTTCACATCACTTGTAATTTAGACATCTATTCAACTAATACAGATTATTTTGTAATGACGTTTCTACCATAAATGAAAAATCTTTATTGTATTAAGTATGCTAGTTATATCGGTATCAATGTATTCTTTAAACTATTTTATTGATTGAAATTAGCTGGTCCTTCTAATGATTTGAATTCATTAGCATCTATAGGTAATTCTTTACCCGTTTTTAGGTCTATACAGAAAGGTACATTAAATAGATTAAATTTAACAACACTATCATCCTCAGTTAATTTTACTTTGCTTCGTAATACAAATGCAGAATTAATGTGTTGATATAAGTTCTTTTCGTAAACACTGTCATCATCAAACTTAATCATCTCAAATTGATATGGAGAATATACTTTCAACTGATCCACTTTTTGTTTTTCTTGCGTAGATTCATCAAAGTTTAATACTAAGTCACTCTTGTTAATTGCGTACCCTTTTACAACCATTCCTTTTATATTGTCATAAACAATAGAATCCAAGTGAATAGTTGTAGCAGCTGTCTCTTTATTAAAATCTGGTTTTATGTCGATGTTTAAATGATTCTGTTCTGGGATTGTTATAAGATTTTTTTCATCTTTACCAATTAAATTTACTGGGGCATAATCATTTAATTGTTTAACTTGATCTTTATCTAATTGTATATCTCCACTTATTACCTTATTTAATGAATCTGAACTAATATAATCTATACGGGATAGACTTTTTTCCTCTTTTGCATCTCCACTAAATATAACAACGACATCATCTTTATATTTTCTAACTTCAGTTTGGTCAGCAAACAATTTGACCCCATTATCACTTATTCCATAAAGTAAATTTAAATTGTTACCTGTTTGAGAATCTCCAATTGAAGCGAATGTGTGTATAAATTGTTCCGGTTGGGACCCTTTATACTTTATTGCCACATTAAACCTTTTTTGTTGGGGATCGATAATTTCTCCTATTAATTCTACTTTCCCATGTGAAGGAGTATATAGCAGGGCATGTTGCTTAATTAATTTGATTTCCGGTTCCAGCATTTCTTTTTCAAATTCATATTTAAATTTGGTAATATAGTACTTCGAATTTAATTCCTCTATTACGTATGTACTCTTACGTTTACCAATTGTCTCGTTATCGTTTTTAATTTTTTCGGAACCTACCACTTTAAACTTAGTCTCTCCTATTTTACTAATAGAATACGAATTAGGAGCCGTAATAGTTTCATCTGGATATTCCTTTTTAGCTGGGTGAATTTCATTAATTTCAACCTTAGAAACAGCCTGAGCCTTTGGAATTTCATTATTATTTAAAAACGTAAAGAAATCAGTCATAAATTTTGTCATTAGTTCCTTTTCGCTTTTTGTAATCTGTGGAGGTCCTCCTTTAGATCTCAAATCTTCTTTTTCAGAAGATAAATTTTCCAGATAAAGTACCAACGCTATTGCTAATACAATTAAGATACCAAACAATCCATACTTAAATTTCTTATTCTTAAATATACCCTTCTTTAATAGTTTCATAATTCACCACCAAAACTCATAAAATAATTTCTTAAATTTGTCCATAATATCTATTAGAAATTTGTAAGTAAGAATATATTATGATTTTTTTGTAAATCCCTTATATAATCTTTCAATTGCAGTTTTGCAATAAATAAATCATCAGAAGCATGAGCAAATTCAATTTCAACATTTGTACCCTCTTGACTGGGAAGGTACCATTTAATAGGTATTATTCTCTCATTAAGTAACTCAACCCATATATATACTTTCAATACTAAATAACGATCTAGATTAAATTTATATAAACCTAAATTTAGTTGTTTTAGTTGTATAGAAGTTGGATCTTCTAATTTAACATTCAATACCCCTCCTCCTTTTTACTTGGAAACTTGTTTGTAAGGAGAGGCAATATGCTTGTAATAACCTTTGTATTCCAATAGGTATTCACCTTTACTCTCCTTTGATTGAATACATGAATTCAAATAAGATTATCTAAATCTAAATTAATAATTCTCCTTTCATGTAAACCTCCTATATCTGTTTTTTTAATTCTTCGATTTACAATAGGGTTAATGATAATTACTTACCTATCCCATTGAAATCCTACCATGCATTATAATCATTTTAACCTTAGATTCTAATAGGAATTTTTGAAGTAATTGGCGTACCGCCAACATTTTAACGAAAATATACGCTAAGCAATTTAATGCATTACAAGAGAAAGATGGTAAATGGATGTTATATAATACATAAGTATTTGATAGATCGTTAGTGTATATTTTATAAAACGGGGAGGCTTGAAATACATGGACAGCGTATTGCCTATTGGAACGAAACGTGGATGTCTTACCATAATCGGTGGTTTTGAAGTATATCTAGAAGAAGTTGCTAAAAAGAAAATTGCAGACCTAGAACAAAAAAAGCAAAGGTTTATAAATGGGGAAAAAATTAGTGGGAATAATTTTGATTCTGTAGATGTTTATGATAAAACGATACAAAATTGGAAGTCTTACAAGAAATACCAATATCAGTGTAGATGCGGAAAAATAAGATATTTAGATGCAGCTACTTTATTAAGAATAAAAAGATGGCTGGATTGTGGAGAAAAGTGTGGATTAAAACAAGACCGTGAGAGAAAAAGGATAGCTAAAAGGATAGCCTCATATCCTAGAAAAAAAGATGAAAGTTATGATATTGATTATTCTAATACTACGCATGAATCATTAGAAGTATTAGAATGTATTGATGAAAATTATGAGGGGAAAATTCTTGTGCAAGATAAACGGAAAAATGGAGCTGGTACAGTTAAAGTATTTAAGTTATATAAATGTCGTTGTTATCTGTGCGGTAAAGAACATAAATTTAAGTCATCAGATTTTGAGATAAAGATAAGGAAATATGGACCTAGAGCGAAAGATGGATATTATTGTGATGCTTATTGTGACTGTCATAACATTTCATCATTTCAATGGCGAACTATAAAAATACTGAAAGAAAATAATGTTGCATATAGAGTTGAAGTTGAGTTTCAAGACTTATATGGTGTAGGGCAAAAGAACTTGTTGCGTTATGATTTTGCTGTTCTCGATTTAGATAATAGCATTAAATGTCTTATTGAGTGTCAAGGTGAACAGCATTATAAGCCTGTAGATGAGTTCGGTGGAGTTTCACAATATGAGTATCAAGTAGAGAATGACAAATTAAAACGTGTTTATGCTGAGTCACAAAATATACCTTTATTTGAAATTAAATATACTTGTAATACATACGAAAAGGAAATGAAATTCCTTAAAAATGCTGGAATTATCTAATTACATACATGCGCCTGTTTCAATAGCATAAGCAAAAAGCATCTGATTAGGATGCTTTTTTATTTTATAAAGAAAAAACCCTGGATAGGGCTATATAATTTTCTTCATACCACATTGACGACATTCTCTCAAAAAGATGAAATCTTTAACGGAACTTTTGAATGATGTATTGCCACAATTATCACAACGACCACTAATCTTATCGGGAAACTCTTTGTATGTGTATATTTTACTTAGATCGTATTCTTGTTTAGGTTCTTTACTTTCCATTTGTTTCACCTACATTTCAATCTGAATTAATACAACTTAATCATAATAACATGAAGTATTCAGATAGTGGATGCTTTTCATTTTGGAGGAGATGAAGTGAAAAACTTCGCAAGATTGTAAATAAGTGAGTAAGATACCTATACAACGTTTAAAATGCCGTTGTGAGGGATTCTTTTATACTTACGGTATACAATAATTAGCAAATATAAAAAGGGAGTATTATACGGATATAACACTCCCTTTAACATTAATTACAATTTAAAATTAAAATAGTATTTAGAGAATATATTTAATACAAATACTCTATGCTAGTTCATTCTTTCTTCTTTTTTAAATAAAAATATTTCACTGGGGTATTTAGGTATATGTACAACATGATCTTGTTCTTTTCTAAATTTCATTAATTCATTAAATTTCCCTTGTTCAGAATCACGATGTAACCCAATTAATAAAACAGGTTCTTTTGATTGATTTTTTCTCATAAAACTCCTCCTTCCACTAATATTTTTAAACTAAAATTCTATGTAACGTTCCTATTAAGCTATTTTATCACTCTTTATTTTTTATTGCTCTTCTATATCGGTTTACTGCATGAACACTGGTTAATCTAAATTCTTTCTTTATTTCTTCTGGAGTTTTTCCTTGTTTTAAGCTTTCGATAATAGCAGTATTTCTTAAACGTTGGGCAGATATTGCAGGTATTCCTGCATATCGTGCTTCTTTCTTTACTAGCTTTTGTATTGCCTTATCAGTTAATCTTTTAGGTTCATCATTTTCATAACTCCAACTGTAAGTCATTCGAATATTGTCAAAAGAAACAAATACAGGTTTAGAGGCATCCCGAAATGGCCTTAATACACTTGGAATAGACATATAGTATCGATATAAACGATCCATATCTTCCCGTGAAATATGAATCGTTTGATTTGCTAATGAAATATAACACTTATGGAAGTTAATTTGATTCATATTTAACTCTGTAATTTCACTTAAAGAAAAACCATATTTACCCATTAATACTATTATGGTTATATTCCTGTCCAATAATATTTTTTTTATTTTATACTCTTTCTCGCCACTATAATTAGAAGAGGTTTCAATAGAATTAATTAATTTCAAAAAATCGTCTTTTGAAATAAACTCTATCGTTTGATGCTGCATTTGATCATAAATTATTATTTCAAGCTTGGTACCATAGAGAAAATTATAAAAATTATTTAAAACCGACTGAATGCGTTTAACAGAAGAGATTTTCATTTTTGAAGTAAGTTCATTTAAGTAACGAGTATACGTTTCTTGAGAGAGTGGCTGTTTTACGGACTCAAAATACAGTATTAATTCCTTTATATATCTATCTACTGTTCCTTTCTTATATCCTTTGTTTAATAAGTATTCATTATAATCCTTTAATCTAACTTTTTGATAGTTCATACAATCTCACCTACTTTCACATTACAATAATCATTTATGAAATATTTTAACCTGAATTCTTTAATAAAAAAAGAGACTCCATATAATATGAAGTCCATAGCTATTTAATTTAGTTTACTAGTAATCTAAATTAAATTTATTACAAATGATAATCGTTTTTTAGCTTCTGCCATTACAATTGCCCTTTTATTATTTTCACTTTCCTCCCAACCAATACTAGTATAAAAGAATGCATCCTCATTAAAGATTTCCTTAAATTCAGTACTTATTGCTAATTTGAATTTTTGATTTAACATATCCCATGATTTGCATTCATTTAATAGGGAATATGAACTATACAATAACTCATGAAAAGAAATTTCGTTTTTCTTATTTGAACAAGTTTTTTCATTTATTATATACAAACTCAAGATGGATAAGAAACTTTCACAATACTCAGTCCAAAAGGGTTGTACTGATGTAGTTGCTGTTGATAATTTAATTATTTTCTTAGCGAATTCATTTCGATAAGACTTTAAAATTACTGCTTCTTCCATAGAACGTCCTCCTCTTATTATCTATTGTCTAAAATAAAAAGCGTATTCCCCTACAATACTTCCCTTATATCTTTGGTCATTAAATATTCTATTAATTCCCTTTTAGTAAACATTAAACTATTTTGTGTTTCTTGATTAATTAATGAGTATGGTGTAAGAAGTTGGTCATTATTCTTAAATTTCACTTCAAATTCTTCTTTTCCATTTCCATTTGCTACAGCTAAATACACTGTATTTTTACGCGTATGTACTTTCTCTAACAACTGGATTATTTTATCAGCTAACTCATTATTAAAGTCCTTAATTAAAAATCTTTGTGCAGCTCCTTCAAAAACCCTCAAGCAAATTTCAGCACTCGCATTACGAAATGCTCCTTTTTTTAGGACCTTTTTTACTTCCGTATTTAATCCTTCTTTTTGGATCCTATCTAAAGTAGTTTTTAGATCAATTGATAATGTAGTATTATCTGGAATTTTAAGACTAAATTCCTCATTTGGTAAACCTTTATTTGCAACAAATTTCTCCACAAATGTTTGTTTCATAATACCCAAACTCCATTTCTTAATATTTTTATTCTGTGCTGTATAAAATGCATTCTTATTGATAATAATTTACGAGCGAACAACTTACGTGAAACGATTACAACATCTCTACAACATCACTATTTTCCATTGCAATATTAAATTCTTCTTCACACTGTTTTTCAGTCCAATAATTAATTTTTTCTTTAGGGAATCCCATAACATGCAAACCTTTTCTACATTCACTCATTTTCGGAATCCATTTCATTACTTCCGCCTCATTACCATTTAGTTCTTTAGTAATTTCATTCGTGAATAAGTGATTTGTCTTTTCCCATTTCAAACCTTCTACAGTATGTTCTACAGCTATTCCTTCTTCATTTACCCATCTATCCCCAATTACGCTTTTACTTACCATTTCTTTGGTGCTGATTAGGGCAGGATTGACACCATACGCGATTGATTCAAAAGTGAGGATGTCATGTAGTTCCAAATACTCTTTGTATTCCTCTTTTAATATTTTTATAAACTGTTCTTTTGAAACCTTTGTTTCACATTTTGGATTTTGAACCGGATGTAATCCACCAAAATTCAAATATCCTCCTTTACTTTCATCATAATACTGAAATTCAGTTATCCAAGCTTCATCAAAATAATCATTCTTGATAATAGCAATAAGAATTTCTTCGGTTTCCTTATGATAATAGAGGGATAAGCATCTAGAGATTTCCCCTTCATAAAAAGTTTCCCACTCTTTCTTTTTATCGTTATTCTCCACCATAAATATATGATTTGTGTTTACAACAAAACTCAAGTTACCATTACAGAATTCAAAATCAACTGTATATTTTTCCATTATTCTCAATCCTCTTCTTATTCTATAAGAGCCAAATCTAACATTGTATTTTCATAAAAGGTTCTTCACCATAAAAAGTCTTTATTAAGACATCTTGAATAAGAAAAGAACCTTTCGGAATTGCAATGAACTATTTTTTAAACATAACTTTACCATCGATAACGCATAGTGCTTTTCTAAAAGTTTTGTCCTTAAACACGAACCCATCAATCATACTAGTTTCACCATTATTAACTAGTTCTTCAATATGAGTAGATGTCAAATTTACACCGCATATGTTTTTAGAGATTTTAAATTCACATCCGTTTTTATAACCACTACAACCTATAAATTTTTGATGCTCTACTAAGTTATTCTTACACAATGGACATTTGAATCCAGTATCTTTACTTGGTGGCTTATTATCATTTCCGACTTGATTAAACCCCCAATCTATACATTTTTTCTCAGAATCATAATATAAAAATGTATCGAACGTTTTTTCACCTTTACTTGATTTAAAGCCTTTAATTATATCTGTCTTTTTATCTTTTAATAATTTTTTAACTTGAGCAGAAGATATTTTTTTCTTAGCAATAACTTTTTGGACAGAAAAGCTACATTGTTTTTCTGAATAACCCCTACAGCCATAAAATTTTTCGTGTTCTACAATATCTGAACCACAATTAGGACACTCACCAATTTTCTTCATTTCTTCTATTTGAGCAATCTCAGCGTCAAAATTCCATGTTTTTGACCTTAACCCTATAGACTCACATAGTTTTTTTGCCAATTCTTTAGACTGTTTTATAAAATGATTATAATCATAATCACCCTCTGCAATAGCCTTTAAAGCTTGTTCCCATCTTGCTGTCATAATAGGAGAAGCAATTATAGACTCTCTTCCTAATGCTTCAATAAGCATCGTAGCCTTTGGTGTAGGATAAACCACATTATTTTTACAAATAATGTATCCCTTAGCGAATATGTTTTCTATGATTGACGAGCGAGCGGCCTCTGTTCCTTATCTAATAAAAAATGTACAATAATGCATTGTACATTTTTTATCCACGTCTTTTCCCTAATTTTACTTGCTCACTCCCATTTTCTATTTCTCAACTCTCTTCCTATTGTACATTAATAATTCTTTTGTTATGCTTTTCTTATATTTTTATACATTCTTTTTTACACAATAAAATTAGACAGGAGGGATAGATTTTGACTTCTCAAAAGCATAAATCAAGACAAGAAAATATTATTCCGATTCATTCAAACAATATATCTTCTATATCCTTTGTCATGCATCCTATTTGGATTTCTTTTGAACATCCTACTACACAACATGTTTTCCGTAAACAACATGCCACGATTGCTTTAAAGAACACTCGTACGAGTCATCCGATTATTCATCCAATCACCGCTTTTATTTTTGATAATTGGAAACACAAATCCTATAATACAATGAAAGTACACGCACAAAATCTTGTTGTATTTCTCAATTTTTTACTTGGTAACAGAAAAAAATATCGCTTGCATTCCTTTAAAGATTTACACGTAAATTGTGGTTCTGATTTTTTAAATCAACTTGCTCTACAAAAAAAATCAAGAGCTACGCTCTTAAGTTATCAACGAACAGTCACCCATTTTTTTATCTATCTGTCTAAGCAAGGGATGGCAGTCATTCCTAATGCCAGTATCGTAAATCATCCCTTTGAAAATAAAAAGCATACTTTTTCCTCTCCTTTATTTTCAAATGTAATTCTACCTACTAAGAAAAAAACAATGGAACATAACATACCACACACATATATTTTGCGTTTTTTAGAACTCGCTTTTCATGTCGCGAACCCCATTGCACTAGGGGTGTATATGCAAATATTTGGTGGACTTCGCATTGGAGAGGTAGTGAATCTTACCTATGCGGATATCAAAACGATTGGACCATTCGGTCAAGATGGAATACTTCTTCATGTACAACATCGTTTAAACCGCACTGATATCAAAGATCGTGCGGGAACGAACTATGTAAAAAAAGAACGTGAACAATTGGTATTAGGATTCCGAAATTGGCTACAAGAATTATACAAATCCCATCAAACAACCTATAAATCACATTCGACAAATGGTGCGGTATTCCTAAATAAACACGGCAAACCGATGACTGGCAATAGTTATCGATATTATTTTCAAAAAACAAAAGATGCTTTTTTATCCTATCTACAACAATCAGAACATGCACATGACCAGCTCGCTGCAATCTCTTTACAACATACATCTTGGTCTTCTCATATTGGCAGAGGTATTTTCACAAATTTAATTGCTGAAAACGCCAAACACCCACAAGATATTATGTTATTAAGAGGCGATGATCATCTTACATCTTCTCTTACCTATATGGCACAAACAAATCGAATGAAACAGAATTTAGAAACATACTTGAATAAATTATTCGTAGATTCTGATTTAACATTTTAAATGCGGCGTCTACCATCACAAAAGGAGTAACTAAACATGAAAATCTATTCAGATATTCTCTTGAAGAATTATATAACCGTAACAGAGGCTGCAAATCGATTATCTAAACATCCCACATTTATTCGAAAAGAAATCCACAAAGGAACATTTTTTTCGAATTCTATTTTACATCAAGGAATTTATTATATTCCCCTGTCAGACATTATCATATATGAACAGACCATTGCGATTCCAAATGAAGTCTTTACTGTACAAGAAGCAGCAGATTATTTATCAAAATCCACTACCACAATTCGAAAGTTCATTCACGGAACGAAGTTTCCGAATGCTTATTTTCATCATTACCATAAAAAATTCTTGATCCCAAAACAAGACATTCTCCTATATCAAGCTTCCGAACAAGCATATGCTGAACTAATTTCTATTCAGGAATGCGCTTCACTTTTAGCCAGTAAGGAGACTGAGGTTCTTTCTATCATTCAAAAGAACCGGATTCCATACATCAAAACGGCTAAAAAAGATGAGGGGCACATCCCAAAAGAACATTTAGAATGGTTAAAAGAATGCTATTACCTCTCAGTACATTGCATATGCAAGCAAGAAGCAGCAGAATCATTAGATATTGACATACAAGAATTAGATACCTTGATCAAGGATGGAACGATAAGCATCGTTGATGCTGTGGAATTCACTACGATGAAAGAAGACATATACGTATATCGAAAGCAAGTAGAAGAAGTAAAGAACGGATTACAGTCAGATAAATCTGTTCGTGCTATCTCTCATTATCATACAGAAGTGAAAGAGTTACCGTTAAACGGAAACATCCCTACAACACTTCAGCTATTTCACACGTTTGCATATCAAAAAATCAACATGATAAATGGCAGTGATAAAAGATTTCGCAAATACACTTTTCAGCTAGTACATACCTTACGTTTTCTTATTACACATTTGCAAACAGAGTTACCTAAGCTAGACGATATAGAAATTGAAAAACTACTAGAATCCCCTCATCTTCTAGGGACCTACCAATCACTTTTGGTTCAATTTATAAATTATTGTCAAACACACACAAACTGCACCTTTCAAAATGTATATAAAATTGAATACAAATCCAAAAGAACAACAAATGAAATATATGATTATCCAACATTTCTACAGTTTTATCGCTACACCAAACAATGCGAGTTACACATTTCATATGCACTGCACAATCAAACTTATGCACAAACTTGGCTTTTTGTCATGATGCATATGATAAATGGTTGGAGAAAACACACAATCCTAACACAATTACCCAATCCATGTTTCAAACATTTTACTGATGTACCCATTCAATCTTTCACAGATTTCCAAACCTTACGTTTCACACAAACGCAAGCGCAACACTTTATTAATGATTATCATACCTTATGCGGTAGCATCCCTATTTCTAAAAATAGTTCACTTGGACAATTTTTATGCAATCAAGATGTAGTCATCCCAGTAGCAACCGCTCTTACCATATGTGAATTGCATAGACAGAAGAAAAAAGAACAAACTTTATTTGGATCACTGTATTCCTACGAAAATAAAAGCGCACGTTTCCCGCAATTTTTTCAGTTTCAAAACGAATTACCGCCCTTTAAAAGTTTAAAAATGAATCGAAGTTTATTAACGCATTTCTTTTATTGTGTAACAGACGCCGATATACACCCAGAAATCCCTATCTCTTTAACCGCTACCCTACGAAGTCATACGAACCCGAATTCAATCGAGGCATATGTTCAGGCAACCAATACAGATGGCTCATTAGATGGAGTATCTCTCAACCTATTTAATCGCGGACATTTTGGATGGTTATATAATTTTATGATTCAACTCTCCTTTCCACAAACATCTAACCATCACAATATTGACGAACGCACCATGTTGATTCAAATATACCAAGAACACTTCACTCCGATTCAACTAGAAGATGTGGCGTGTTTTTTGCAACGACAACAACAAGAAAAACAATCTATTGTACAACGCGTACTACAGATGCCACAAGAGGATATACAAAAAATCATATATAAAATTTTGAAGGGAGAAATGCCTGGGAAAAGTACACGCACACAGTGTCTTGTGTTCCCGAACTGTAAACATCCTAATTTCCAATCTTGTGCAGCTTGTCAATATGTCATTCCAAAATCTTATTTTTTAATTTCATTGGTGGAAGAAGTTATCCAACTCTCTCGTTCGATTATACAAACACAATTTGATGCCATACGGCATCGTGACACCTTACATATATTAAAAATCTTATCCTTATTGGATCAGGCTATGGAAGAGTTAGGAGAAGAATATACTTCTAGTTTTTTTTCGAATAAACAACTTTCAACATGGTTATCGAAACTACAACCATATTTACAACTCACGAAACCAAACATATAGATTCGTTTCCTTATATTTTGTATGTTTCAAGTACCACGAATCCATCCATACATCTGTAATGCCTTTTATCCAAACATCTTTTCTTACATTTATAAAAAGGAGAAAACACATTGAATTTTCATAGTAAAAAAGCATTTTCATCAACAAGTCAATCCGTTCATGCAGTTTCATTTCAAGTAGGGACATTTCAAGATTCAGAAGAATCACGAAATATTTATCAAACTTTATTTCAAAAACACAAATCTTTAAGCTCAGTAATCCACTCATCTTTTGACGATATGATTTGGACATTACAAAACATATTCGGGTATTGTCGATCATTGTCTTTTGATATAGGGATGTATCCTAAACTAAATCTTGCATTGAAATGCTTTGCCATCTCTTTGCTCGAGCAACATTTTTCGATTCATCATATCCAAACGGTTATTAACTCTATTAAAGAGGTTATTCATGTTAGCAGAGGCTTTCAGCTCCCTACTCTTCCAGAGTTAGAAGAATATATCGCAAAACATCAGTATAAAAAAAGGAATTGTTTAGCTACTTATACGATTCAATTTTTTTCATTTATCCAAATTGATGATGCAGATAGATTTATCGATGTTTGTACACCCTTTCTCAATCATATCCAACACAGTCGAGCACTTCCAAACTATCAACATGTGTTGTACTTTAATGAAAAGATAGATGAATTTCTAGCGATTGGGAGTCCGTTTGAAATCCAAAAGTATTACCCACTTGTTTTGTGGTGGAAAATTACTACGATTATCCCGCTACGCCCACAAGAATTTTTACAATTAAAGAGAGATTGTATCGTGCGATACCAAAACCAAGACATATATATTCGGGTGCCACGCACCAAAATAAAAGCAAACAGTAATCGAGAATTAGATATTACAGATACCTTGCAAACAAACGAAAGCATTGCTAATTATATACAAAAATTTCTTTCTTTCATTTCAAAACAGGATACATCGCCATATTTAATTAGTTATTCCTATTATTGTGCGTATCAAAAGCAAAATGGCAACAAATCCAAAACAGCTCTTGAGCATATGAGAACACGACAATTTCATTCTTTATTAGATCAATTTTATAGAGAAATATTGCGAAAAAAATTTCTCTATACAGGTGAGGATAAATTGAATCCAGGTGATACGCGGCATTTTGCGTTTTGTAACATGATGTTACAAGGATTTAACATGCTATCTATCGCTCGAATCGGTGGACATACAAGGTTAGATAAACAAAAAGGTTACTGGGGACACTTACAATATTTCACGGAATCATGGGTATATAATTTAACTGAAAAAAACAGACGCTTACAACCATTAGAAGACTCCATATCAGATGCAAATTTCACAAAAGAAAACAGAAAGATTCTGTCATCTTATAAGCTACATCAAGAAAAAGAGTTTCTGGACGCTCGTCCAGTAGAATTTGGATATTGCCTAGATCCATAATTTCCTGAACGTTGTGGAAGTGACTGTCGTTTTTGTTCTTTTTATCAGTTTCATCCACAAAAAGAGGAATTACAAGCCGCTCTAACATGGCTTCATGATATATCACATCTGTTCCAAAGAAAAATACGAGAACAAGTGTCTTTGTTAACATATCTGTCTAACCAAATGAAATATGATATTCCTAATCACAATTACTCACTCCTAGATCAAGAAGAACTGTCTTCTTGTGCCAGTGAATTGAATTGTTTATTATGGCAACAATCCATGATAAATTCTAAAATCCCCAAAAAAGTGGAGTGTGATACACATGACGAAAAAAAGAGGTAGACCTCAAACCGTTACGGATGAAGAACTAAAGAAAGTGCTTGTTACTTACGCAGCGGAGCATCCTGGTATAATAAACTACTCTCAACTCGAAGCGCATACCGGGATAAAAAGACATGTATGGTCTAGAAGAATGAAAAAAAACATACAAAAATTAAATAGTCCTTTACACGCTGAGCACCTCCATACCTCTGCTTTGCCCTTACCAAATATTGAATCGATTATTGAGCGCTATGAAAACCATCCACAAAAACTGATACAGGCTCTTGATCAATTCAACCAAACGTTGCACAAACTATATGAAAAGAATGTAAAATTAAATGAAAGGAACAACAAATTAAAAAAAGAAATAACGCAGAAAAATGAAGACATAAAAGCACTTTCGAACACGATTAGCGAATATGAAGATATTATTGCTGGTAGTAGTTATCATGAAAACAGAAAAAAACATAATCTGAAAGAAAATTTGATTTCTATATCTCATCAAGATGAATCACGTAGCTTAGATTTTAAAAAATTATTTCCTAACCTTTTCAAATAGCTTTCTTTTCACATTTTTTCTTGTTTTATTCCATAAGCAATAAAGCAATAGCGCTTCCTTATGAAATGAAACACATTTCATTTATGTACGTACTGTATTATTAAAAATATCTTATTTGTAATAATATAAAGCCCTACATCAAAAAAAACTAACACCCTTTGCAGGAATATTATAATTTTTGGTGAATATATATATCTATAGTCAGCGTATTTTATCTATACCTGATTTTCAATTTCTCGTGATGAGTAGCATTCTCATTCCTAAAGGAGTGATTGTAATGAATAATAATCTTATTACAAGCGAAGCATTTAGAACGGTTTTACAAGAAGAGTTAGCAAAATTCCTTCAAGAACTACTAAGTAGATTATCTCAACCACCTACTACACCACACGTGCAAGGTGAATTAGCAAACTTCACTTTCGAACAAGCAAGAATGGAATCGACTGGAAACATAATAGAAAACGGAAAAATACTACTTCGAGCTACAGGTAAAGACATGATTGTAAATCATGATAGTCACTCTGGTAATCATGCTTTAGAAATTCCTGTTAGAGATAGTTCCGGTGGCCACAATGATGCAGCTCGATTCACCCAATTTAATGCTCAAAAAGACCAACAACTTATTATTAGCCTGTGGGCAAAAGGTTCTGGAAAACTTCTTTTGGCCTTTAAAGATATTAATGGCAGTTCCATTGGTGGACCTACAGAATGGCGCGATCTCACATCATCATACAAAAATTATCGACATCATCTGAAGGTTCCGGGAGATTATTCAGGAGCAAACGTGATTAAAGCTTTCTTCCAAGTAAATAATCGCGATGCTTCGACAGCAGCATATGTTGACGATGTTCAAGTGAAAATGGTAGAAAATGGATTACGCGGACAATATTATAACGGAACAAATTTCAATACATTAGTCCATACACAAGTAGACCCAGTTATTGATATCAGACGTGAAACAGGACAACGTCCAGCGCCAAGTGTTAATACCAGTAACTATAGCGTCAGATGGAAGGGATATTATCTAGCAGAAGAAAATACGGTTTCATTCAAAGTGACAACGGATGATGGTGTACGCCTTTGGGTGTATCCTGCTGATTCAGCAAATAAACCTGCCCCAATCATAAATGAATGGAGAAACCAAAGTAAGGTATCCTATACAAGCAATCCTCAATATTTAGAAAAAGGAAAGCTGTATAAAATAGAATATGAATCTTATAATGGACCAGGTGTCTGGGTAGCTAAGTTAGAATCCTCGCTTGATGGAGGAATTACATACAAAGTCATTCCATCAGAAAGCCTGTTCCATGATTCCAATGCATGCAATGTCACAGCTAACTCTTAATTGTGACTCCTTCCATCATTTTAAAAAATACACGGAACAAATATAAATATATCAAACAAGGAACCGATGTCATCTGTACATGGTTCCTTGTTTTTTTACTACTATTATTTTGTTGTTACATGTATAATCTCTTTTTGATCTTCGATACTTTTCAATCAAAAATCAACTAGAGTAGTTGTTCTTTCATAAAAAACGAAGTTTCTATTACAGTTATTTCCCCTGCATACAATATATACATACTGCTTGAAGGATTTATATTTAATACGCTACTAAAAAAAATAATAAGTGTCAATCACCTTTTTAAACATCAAATCTACAGAATATCTATTACGCTAGTATTTCTAATACTATTCTAGTTTTTCATTCCCATTAAATATATTTAATGTATAGTTCGATACAACAGTACTTACTATCTCACTTGTCACTATTTATTCCACAGGTTTAAATTCAAACTTCGTAATTCCTGAGCTCTCATCTTTATGTTGCAATGACACCCAAAATGCCCCTCTATCCACAGAGTATGGAACCCTCCATATATAATCTTCATTCCTGGAAAGTGTATGAATACGTATTTCAGATGAATTATTCCCTGCTACTTGCAAAATAAATTTTGAGTATGGAGATTTTCTTTTATCTACTGTCGATACACCATTTGCTGTTGGGTATGGTGATGCAAATGAATTATATTCACTTGTCGTAGAACGAATATAATCACCATCATACTTTAAAATGTTTTTTGTTTTCCGATAACTCCCATCGGAATCTTTCTTCCATTCTTCAAATTGGATCGTTTCTCCAACTGCTATTACTTGATTTGATGTGGGATTTTCCGTTGACAATTTATACACATATTCACATGGTTGGTTTCGGATTACACGATCCGTTAATTTTATATAACCATCCGAATTTACAGTAATATTTGCTTTTGGTTCAATGCCTAACGGTCTGATGCAATACGCCTTGCCAGCTTTTAAGACCTTTCCATCCGTATCATTTAACTGTTGAACACTACTCGCATAGCTTGGGGTACCAACAGTTATAATAGATATACCCGCCACACACATCATCATTGCTTTTTTGCTAAATTTCATTACTCTCCTCCTATGTAAATTCTTTTTCTATTGTGGGATTTATCCACCACGCATATTTATAATAGACTTCATTTTAATATAAAAACAGTCTGTTTTTATAGATATTCTTTTGATACAATAAAAAAGCATTCACCAAGATAATCTACTTGATAAATTATTTAACTACTAAAACAGAACCGTTTTTATATACGGGAGAAATACCGAACGTATATTCCTTATTTTTTCTTACGTTTAATACTCCTTTTTATCGAATAAGCTTGTGTTTTAATAGGATAGGATTCGCTTTCATACCGTTTCATATCTGTTTGACAGTCTGTATCCTTTTCTTGCACATGTATCCACTGCGATTTTTTTATAAATATATTCATTCATCAAAAACTATTATAATATGAAAATTTTCACATGTTAAATGTACCACCATGCAAACTTGAAAAAATAGAGGCTGTTTCTCTATTTTTCTTCTATTCTCTTTATTTCTTCTAAAATATCATTGATTATAAGAACGTTTGCTATACTATTCGCTATTCTCTCCCTTCAGGTTATGAATACAGTTAAATTAACACTTGATGAAGTGTGTAATATATAATTCATTATAAACGCATCCGGTATTTGATGTTACATAACTGTCGAATATTATCACCAAAAAGTTTTTGTTAATCTGATACATACGTCTACTTTAGAATCATGCGATGATGATGTAAGAGATGGTTTCAACCCAACAGTAAACCAAAATCAAAATTGAACCGTATAAAAGGCTGAATGCGACAATACAAAAGGTTTTGCGACGCCCATAGTATTCAACACAGTGAGTGAGGCCCTAACATATCATTTTATTTATCTCATTTGAAGAATACCAATTTTATGTACGAAAAAGACACCACAACTATCTCTACACTACTACTATAAAAAATAGTAGTACGAACCAAAGCCTTGGCCTGTACTACTAATCTTAGTATATTGTAAACTATCCTATCGAATGACCTCCATCGTTGTGTACGGTTATTGAATCATGTCCCCATTTGGTTTTCGAAATAATTCCCACTCAATTCGGAGATCCATATACGTAACAAAATCATCGTATACATCTAATAAATCTACCGCTTGCACAAATTGTTGGATCAATTCCATATGTGCCTCTTTCATTAAGCGTAATTCTTCTTCAACATCAGATTTATTTTCAGTTTTCCTATGCATGCCTATCCCTCCTTTTTTAATAAATGAACATGTTTTCCAATCCATTCGTAAATCCTCTCAAACTAAAGTAAACCCGTTCAATCATGTTTCACTTTTTCTACCTTCGAAATCCCCTTTTATATAACATGATGGATAATAACGCTACTAAACTGATGATATGCAAAGAATCGAACCTTGTAGGGTGGGTTGTTTTTCACAAATACAATAGATTCCTATACACACGATTCTTGTTTAAAACGTATATATAAATCTGTTTCTCTACTAAAAAAACATAAATAAAGTTATGTTCTCTATGGATTTTCTACCTTAAAGTAGATGATGATATTGCTTTGCATTTCACATCAAATATTTCTAGATAAATGTGTATCTAGGGATTTTTTGATGTTTTGTTTGGTAATATGAGATGTGTGATAAAAGTAGATCACTCTTGTACATTTAGTAAATTTATGTACTACTTTTGTTTCTTTAGGTATAGATGTATTCATTTTATGAATTGAGCATATTTTCTGATATAAGTTCATTTTTCCCACTTGTATAAGTATACAAACACTCGGTTCTCTCCGCAATGATGCACTGTATACATACAATACAAAAATAAGATATGTACACCTATTTTAACTTTATGTACGAATCAGTCTGCTCAGACTAGCCATCTCATATATACAATTCTCTAATTGCTCACATGATACCTCCAAATATCTTATAAAAACTCATTCATCTGGTATAGCCTATGTAAAGAAAAAATCGTGCATAAAATAATATAACTATGAGAACAAATAAAAATGGGTGTTTTGTTTTAATACAAGTGGCTTTTTATAAAGTTACACCACACAACCCACAGGATTGCAAACCCTTCATCATACGTCATGTATTTGGAAAAGAATCGAAAATATTCATGCTATATAAACAAAAACGCAGTTCATAACTGAACTGCGTTTTTCAACATATAATAAATCACAACTAGTACTTAGAATTGTGTAGAATCTATCTGTAATCAACTCAAGGTCTTACCTATCTAGACATTGAATACCATAAGCACCTTAGTGTTCAATTGAATAAACTAATTTCTTCTTAATTTGTTTCCTATTTTTCACAAAATTTATATGATACAATAGAAAATCTTCAAATGTCAAATCAGACGAATGCAACATTTTCTTGAAAGCACTTCCGGACATTAAACCAGGAATTGAATTTCCCTCTAAAAAATAAATATTGCCTAAAGGGTCTACGATAAAATCAAATCTACACATAAATGATAATTCAAATCCTACAAATAATTTTTCTGTTATGTTTGTAAGCTTCGTAAATAAATCCTCTTTATCAGAAACAACTCTAATATCGATATGTCCTTTTTGGTGTTTCTCTGTATGGCCTAAAAAATTTCTTTTTGTTTTTGCTTCAATAATTGGTAATGTCACGAGGTCATCGTTCATGAGTATACACCCTACTGTATACTCGATACCTTTAATAAACTCCTGAATAATTACCTGTGTATCGTATTTTAATATTTCTTCTATTACTTCTTTTAATTTTTCCAAGCTAATTTCTTTATAACTATCAGTAAAATGGGAAGCCCCCATTTTATTTGGTTTGATTACACATTCTTTTCCGTCTAATTCCAAAATAATTTGTTCCAGTAACTTGTCATCATCGGATTCACTCACTTTCCATGTTTTAGGAATGAATAATTCAGGATGACAAATAGACTGTGCTAAAATAGACTGTGCCCATTTGTTCATAGTTAAAGAAGAGGCGAATACTGATTCATAGCTACCACGTAAATCTAATATATCCGCAAGACCTTGCCAACTCCCATCTTCACCTTCATTACCATGCAATAGATTTAACTGATAGGTAGGATCTTTATATAGCATCTCAATAAATGTTGAAACATTCAATTTTTCTCCTTGTAATAACTCCTCCTCTGTCATAGGAAACGGGAATGTATCATGCAAGAAAAACTCTCCGTCTCTAGAAATATAGAATACTTTCGTTAGTACTATTTTCGTGTATGGGGTGTTTTGTTGCTCTTTCAGTATGCCTTGATAAGATAATAGGGACGCATCATGTTCGGTTGAACGGCCGCCCATTAAAATACAATAGTTTTCCATGGTCATCATCCTTTTTTACACATAATATAATTCATAGCATCATCTTGCTTCCATAAAGTCACATCAAAGTACCCTTTGAACAAATTCAAAGCATCTTCTTCCGTTAGTCCAAATGTATCCGCTTTAAATGGTTGCTTATCTAACCAAGATTGTGGCTTTGGTTTAAATATTCTAGAAAATAATACACCGTCATCCTTAAGGACTCTATGTATTTGGATAATAGCATCTCCTAATAATTCTGTAGGCATACAATGTAAACAACCAATATCAAGTACAAATTCAAAAAAACAATCTTCAAATGGAATATCTGTTGCGCTACCTACTATAAAATTTTCAGGTTTATTGACTAGTTCTTTACATTTTGTTATCGCTGTAGTAGATATATCAATACCATAAACATCTGTATAGGACTTTTCTAAAAGAATCGCATTTTTCCCTACACCACATCCCAAATCTAATATTTTCGTTTCTTTATTCAATGTAAATTTCTTAAATTCATCTAATACATCAAATTCACGTGGCACAAAATTCCAAGGGACAGTATATAAATCTTGATATACCTCCTTACTGGAAACTTTTTCACTACCTTTTTTAAAAACAAATTGTTCTGGATAACATATTAAATACGCGGGTAAGGTTATAAACCCATCAAGTAGCAGTAACTTCTCCAGTTCACTATTTAAGTAATCTCTACTAATTACCACCGGTACCTGATGATTTCCTAATCGATAACAAATTCTAGATATCAGCTTTATTATTTCATTTTGTTCTTCATTTTTTAAAGACATTATGTCTTTATCCACTGTAAAGTTGAATCTATGATATTTTATTTCAATCATGACTTTACCGATTGTATTGTTTGTCTGCGTAACCCTAAACTCACACGGATAAAGAACCTCATTATTTATTTCCCTATTAATATTTGCATGTATTTCGAAGTTAGGGCCAACAGTAAAATAGTTAAGCGTTTTCATTTTTGGATCTCCATTCCTTGAATAGTGTATAGAGTTCTGGTTGCGATTTTAAAAACAATTCATCATGAGGCGTTATATACCTTATAGCTATTAAAGGAATCGGTGATTTTGCCACATAAAAATCTTCATTTCGAATACTTCTATCCACATTTTCTTCAAAAAACTCTCCACAAGTCACTCCATTTTGAATAAAATAGGGTTTGACTTCACTTCTGACTTTTTTTAAAAGCTCTGCGTTATTCTTATTTAAATATGGAAAAGCAACGATGAATGATTTATATATTGCTGATTCATCAGGGAAAGTAGGTGTTATTTCCAAAAATTCATTCATGCAATGAATCATATACTCTACAAGTTGACTGATATCCTCCATATTTTCTTTTGGAAATGTAAGGTAGATAGATTCTATATCAAGCGCTTTAGGAACAAATGGGCAGATAGCTCCCTTTCTCTTTATATGAGGCGTTGGTTTTGCAATTGTATTTTCAATCCAATCTAATAATTCCTTCATCCAGGAATGCGTTTCTTCTATGCCTAAGCCTAGATTGAGTTCTGCCTTAAAATGATTCAAAGGTAAAATTTCATGGGTCATGAGCAAGTCATCTCCTGTTCTTCATGTAAATAGAAAGCCATACAACTTTCTATTAAACATTCGAGCGAGTCAATAATAGGAATTTCAATGTGCTCTATAGTTGGTATTTGCCATAAGTCTGTGCACCCTAACACAATACAATCTACTTTCTTTTCTAATTTTTTACATATGTTGATTAGCATTTCTTCTTTGTATTGACCATTTAATATTTGAGTTATTACATTATTTATTTCTAATTGGTCTTCAACTGAAGGGTAAATTAACTCTAGATTACATTGTTCCGCATATTTTTCATAGACTTTTAAATATCTAGTACTATTAGAGCAAATTATGCCTATACGTTGAAATCCTCTTTTTAATACCTCTTTGATGGTTTCCTCTACAATGTGTATAAACTCACTTTATGCTCTGTTGTGATGGGCTCAATCACTGAATGGAGTGTATTACATGGTAATACGATTGTATTCGAGCCACTTCTTATTAACCTTTGTACACATTCTTTTAAAAGCTCTTCCATTTGTTCTTTTATTACTGGGGTTACAATGCTTTTAATAAAAGATTCCTCTATTTCCTTATTTATGGGTAGATTATCTATCACTAAACTTGGATAGTGCCCCTTCGTCCGTTAAAAGAAACGTTTTACTAATTCCTTATAAAGCTGAGCAGTTGTTTCAGGACCAACTCCTCCAATAACACCAAGCGGCATATCTTTTTGTTTTATAAATGGTTTGGTTCGCATGATTTACTCCTTTCTACTAGAAGTCATTTATTATGGCGGAGAACAAATCATCATTTATATTTCCTCCGGATATGATACAAATACAGTTTCCCGCACGTTTCTTACTTTCTTCCATAGCTGCGGCAAAACTCGCTGCACCAGCACCTTCACTTTTCATACCATTCTCTTCCCACAGTATCTTTATAGCTCTTTTAATGGAATGTTCACTAACGGTCATGATTTCCGGCTTATATTTATTGCATATCTCAAAGGGGATTCTTCCGACTTCCCTGACCAACAAACCTTCGGCAAATCCTGAACATTCATTAATCCGGATCCTTTCCCCGCTATCTAAGGAAAGCTTCATAGCAGGTGCTGAATCAAGTTCTACACCAATAATGTTCTTTTCGCTTTTCCAATGTTCAAGACAGGCACTAATGAGTCCGCCTCCCCCAATCGGCACATAAACTGTATCAAACTGGATGTTGGAACAATCGATTTCACGGCATAAAGTTTTATGCCCTTCTATTATGTCTATATCATCAAAACTAGATATAAAAATTAAATTGTTGTTCAGGGCATATTTTTTTGCTTCTATTTCACACCGTGTATAGTCCCCATCAATAAATATGATTTCTACATGTATATTTTCTATTATTCCTTCAATTTTTTTAAGAGGGGTCAATTTAGGTAAAAAGATTATTGCTTTTAAACCTAATACAGATGCAGCTAATGTCAAGCCTTTTGCATGGTTACCTGTAGAAGCTGTTACAACTTTTGTACCTGTGGGATATTTGGATAATTTATTTACATTCCCACGAAATTTAAATGCGCCAGATGTTTGTTGCGTTTCATTCTTCACATAAATTTTCCCACAATAACTTGTATGTTTGCAATATTTCATTTCTTCTAAAGGCGTCTCTATTACATAATCAGTCGTACTATTCATGTCATTCACCTACTTACCTTCATTAAAGATGCTAATCAGCTTCATTTTCAGTAAAGATGCGATACCGAAAATCCAAACGATATTGTAGATTACAAGATGTTACAATATAGGAATATGCATTTGGAAACGATTTCATTTTATGCGTTTATCAATCTTTTCACACTATACACCTACTTATTTAAACAGATTGCGACTCACTATACAGAAAGGAAAATTAGCCTAAAAACATGACAATCCCCTCTGTTCTAACCAGCTTTATTTAAAATTGGATTATAAAAAAAGCTACAATTCACCTCCTTCCTTTTCTATATATGAGATAAGAGATGCATCCCATGATATCCAATACTACATGTAACCTCCAAAAAAATAGACGGTTGTAGTACAGTAAAATTAGATGTTTTATCTCTTGATAACCTAACACTATCACATTTTGTACACAAAATGAATACTTTTATATTGTGATTGTATTATTTTTTTAGATACACAATTTCAAATAATAATTTTTTCCATTTATAATAGTGTGTAATGAATCCACTGAACATTCAAAACTGTTCATATCTGTATCAACTATTGATTTTGCCCATTGAATAAGTTCTTGTATTCTATCAATACTCATATCTTCACCTTGCACATAACTTCTTGGTAGCGAAAGAAACTTGCTATTCACATAACTCAACTTTTGAACATGGGGTGTGATTTCTATAATACTCGAATTCAGTACCACATTATCTTGATATAATCAAGTTCTTGCAAAGCAAATGCCATCATTTATAATTGTTTATCTACTTTTTTGTTAATCAGTGACGTTTGACTATATACTTTATTTACCACAGAGCAAATTGCAGGTAAATATGTATTTAGAATACCTTCAATTTGTACAAGCCCTGTATTAATGGACTTTGAGAGTTCCGATTGATCATTTGCTAAACTTCGAAGCTGTAGTAGTATGTCTTCAAAGAACCCTTGATTTTGCAAACATGCTATCCATAAACCCATATACACCGTTAAAGTCATCAATAAAGTCTGGAAGAGCTTTTAGTCTAGGTATCAGTTTTGTAGTAACCATACCAAATCATCCTCTCAATATAGGTTAAGAATTATACGTAAAAATGGAGATTTTTGTAAAACCCTAATGTTTTACTTACAAAAGTATATTCTTTTTTGTAACTACCATATTGTTTTATCAACAATTAACCACAAACCTAGAATATTTAAAATTAAAACAAATGACACAACATTTAGGGGAAGTCGTTGATTTTAGTATTAATAATCAATTGTCATTCGTGGAAGCACTGGTCAAGCTGACAAACTATGAAATTGATGTAAGAGAACAAAATATGATTCACTCTATGGTAAAAATGGGTGCATTCCCTCATAGAAAGGAGATTGATGCATTTGATTTTGAATTCCAGCCAAGTATTAATAAACAACAAATCTTAGATTTTATTTCTCTACGTTTCCTAGAACAACAAGAAAACATAGTATTTTTAGGACCTAGTGGTGTTGGGAAAACCCATTTAGCGACATCGGTAGGTATAGCAGCAGCTAAAAAACGAACAAGCACTTATTTTATTAAGTGTCATGATTTACTTCAAAATTTGAAGCGTGCAAAGCTTGAGAATCGTCTAGAATCAAGATTAAAACACTACACAAAGTATAAATTGCTTATCATCGATGAAATTGGGTATTTACCAATTGATCCGGAGGATGCAAAATTATTTTTCCAACTCATTGATATGCGTTATGAAAAACGTAGTACGATTTTAACTACGAATGTAAATTTCAAATCATGGGATGAAATCTTTTAGGACCCTAAAATAGCTAATGCCATACTAGATCGTGTATTACATCACGCTACCGTTGTTAGCATTGTAGGACAATCATATCGAATTAAAGATCATTTCAATAAAGAAAACGATTAAATTTGTACATGCTTAAACAAGTGAAAATGTACATAATCATCTTGACATTTACACTTTTTCCGCTCATTTTTTCTTCTCTCCTTACTTTGATGTATGATTTTTATCATAAAAGAGATAGCGGAACTTTGGGAAGTAAAAAAAGAACAACATTCTTTTTTACAATCTGACATTTCACAATGAAGTTGATATAAAAATAAACACGATGTGCTTTCTTCACCTTATTTCCTCCAGCTATTGTAAGTCTAATCCTACACTAGAAAGAATTATAATTCCAAAATGCTAACAACAAATATATTCCTGTCTGAAAATATACATTTTGTATACAAAATTCACACAAACTCCACATACAGATTATATACTTGTAAAAATAGAATAATATTCTACTATTACAAGTATATAATGAAAAGGGGTATAACGACATGTTACAAGACAAGAACAAACTATTTTTCACAGGTATCTCCGCACTTACAATTATGGCTAGTGGACTCACTATATTTAGTCCAACCGCATCAGCCCATACGCAAAAAGGGAGCCCCGCTCTTCACGCATTACAAGGAACAGAATTTTCAGACGGAAATGGACAAGTCATTTCTCCAGGTACTTTTGCAACAATTAGTCCTTATTGGCTCATCAATGATTCGAATGACCAATTACTCAATTTTTACAATCAAGTAAAACAAAGACTACTAGACAAAACGAACACCGAACAAAATATGTTGAAATTAGATGAATATCTAAATGATTTATGGTTTGTCGGAGCTATCAGTGAATTGTACGCCACTCCTAATGACTACAATAAACGTGTAGAAGCCTCTCAACTTGTTAGATGGTATAAAAATAATAACGTCGCACGTCCCACTTTCGAAATTTTAGAAAGTAAACTTGAAAACGTAGAACCGATTTTAGATATCACCGAGCCGATTGGTTATTTCGCCACCGAATCAGATTATACAAATAACTCCCCTCATAAAGGAGAATATTTGATACCTGGTTGGTCAAATACGACCTCGACCACCTATAATACAACTACGACAAAAGGTTTTAGTATAGGGGCGAACAGTGGAATTGAAATTCCATTACCATTTATAGATAAACTAGGTTTGACCGGAAGCTATAACTTTTCAAAAGTAGAAAATGTATCAAAAACGGAGAGTACAACCTTAACCATACCAGTTCAAACCATACAGGTTTCGCCATTTTCACATTCAAAAACTAGTTTCTATTTTCAAAAGCACCAGTATCGAGCTAAGTTTGATGTAACTGCTACATTTAAAGCAGAAGTTGGGAGAGATGCTGAATACACGAACAAACGAAGTGCTTTCTATTTGCTAGCAAAATATAATGCGTATCTTCCAAAAGGGATTGTAGTTGAGCATGGTGGGAAATTAACCCTTGAAGGTAAAGGGGAAATCAGTGTTCCAAACCATATAAATGGATTTAAGTTGGTAAAAGAGACAAAAGAAACCCCTCTTTCAGGTGGAGAAGGAAAAATAACAAAAGAGTTATATACAAAAGAGCCACATACACACAAGTTAATGCCTGATGTCTCTCAACCTTAAATAGTCCACTCCTATCTTACAAAACATAAGTAGTGATTTGATTACAAAAAGAGAAAAAAATCCAATGATAGAGTTGTATTTTTTTCTCTTTGTCTTTACCTCCGTGTTCTTTCTTACCTGTTTACATAGGATCCATTTGTAGTTATAAATCTTAAGTTTCTTTTTATGATATGTGTACCTTAAAACAATGTATTTCATTTTATCATGTTCCTCTCTTTTGTCTCTCTTCCTCAGATTTCAATCATAAATATCAAATCTCTTGATTACCACAATTACATGTAAACATCGCTACTGGTGGTAATATCCATATTATCTGATTCAATTTTTCACACAGCATATCTTTAATTTTATAAAAAATAATAGTAAAGATATGCTATCTCATTATCCATTACTGTTTCCTTATTTGAATCTCCTTGCATACTATTTTAAATTTTGATTCATACTATAACATAAGCTCAATAATTGTTTGTTTTCTTTAAACGAATTCTGTATTTACTTTATCCCCTTTTTCCGAACAAAGCAGTTAGCACTTGCTAACTGCTTTGTTATAATACTCTTTAGGATGAATATAACCCCCGTTTACTCATTTGATTCCGTAAACTGGCTGCTGGTACTTCAAGGTATGTAGCTATTTTCGGCCAACTCCATCCTTTTTTTCTTAACCCCTCAGCTCGCTGACAACAGTCATCCCATTTTTTTCGGCTACGCTCTTGTATTTCAGATTGCGTTATGCCAGCCCATACACCTCTTTTTTTCATTTGATCACGCAAAGTGGTAGTATGGCACCCCATTTTTTTTGCGATACTTGTGATTCCTATACCTTGATTATATAAAGTTGCTGCTTCCTGGCATATAGTATCCCATTTTTCCGGTGTATTGGCTGGGTACTTCTTTTCACATATTTCTTTTGCCAAACTAGACAATTCTCGTCCTGCTTCACAATGTTGAGCGCACTCTATAAGCGCTTTTTTTTGATAATCACATTCTTGACAATATTGGTCTTGTAAATCTAAAATGCGTATTCTTTTTTCCTTTACTTTCATAATATATACTCCTTGCTTTTCTTTTTCTCCATTATAACAATTCAAAACTTGGGTTTATACCTCTAGGTGCACGTGAATTTGTTTTTTCTGTATATTATAAATAATCACTACATGTTTGTATTTACTCATGCGAAAACATAATATATTCCACAATTTAAAGAACTATTGGATTAACTCTCTATGAATAACCACCATTTTCTTTGCACATACTGTCTACAGGTCTACCCATATCAAATTTACTACCAATTTATAAACAGTGGTATACTCCTGAAAGGCCTAATTGCTAGTTGCTTAATTTTTTGTATGTATCTTGAATATTTGATCATACTAATAATGTGCCAACTCGATTTATATTTGCTATCGTTTTATCCTCTCTCTTGAATCCCTTGAATTAGGGATTCTTTTTTTATCTTTTCACCCGTTTGTCACCTTTTAGTTCCTCACCAAAGCATTTTGCTGGTTTAATTTCTAAAAATTCATTTCAAAATACAAGTAAATCACACTTGGATGAAATAAGAGTGTTTTACTTGTATTTTATTCGCGTTATATACGGTTAATACTGCGGAATGTCACACTATAACACATATTCTCTACTTAAATTAAATAAGTAAATTACATAGCAAAAGAAGAGATTCTTCTTTTGAGTAATCTCTTCTTTTACTATAAGTTATAATTATCACACAGAAAATTCTTAAACCTTTGTTAGGGGGCAAAGATTTAAAAAGAAGTTTAACATAATCTTACTTTACACTACTAGGAGATAAATGAAATTGATAATATTTTTTTCTTAACAATCCCTCTATTCTGAATATTAAGTTTAATGTTTTTCATCTATTATTATATAAATTCCGTTTCACATTTTAACACTTGTTCAGTTCCTAGTCTTTGAAGTACTTTTTCAGTAAATTTAGAAGGGTCTTCTAAAAAAGAAAGAACGGAAGTTTTTATTTCTTTTTGTGATGCGTTGAAACGATTCACAATGACACTTTCTTTTAACTATTCCTAAATACGTTCCAACAAATTGAAATTTGAAGAATACGATGGTTAAAATAGGAGTGTTAGCCGTTGGCTATTTTACTTTCAATAGCTTTGTATGATGAATACGGGCATTGTCTATGCGCCTCATTATGATTTGATATTAAGCAGTATAACCATTTTTACCATAGTTAAAACATCTAACGTAACTTATATAGAAGGTGTAGCGCGGCAAGTAAGATTCCAAATAAAAAATATAGCTATACATCAAGAACAGCATTTCTCCTCCCCTCTCTTCAGAAACTCTAAATAACCCCTGCCAAACACATCAAAGTAATAAAACTAAATATCTTTATATAATAATATACACTTACACCTATGATATGTCTAGGTGTAAGAAATCACTTTCGATTACCCTGAATTTTCTGAACTAAAACATCATATAAAATCCACTTACCTCTAAAGAATCTACATATATACTCCAGATTAATACTTTAATATGGCAGCAAGGAGGTTAGAGAACATGAATTTTATCAAACGATCATTTTTAAGTTTACAATCAAGAAAGGGAAAATCACTTATACTACTTGCTGTTTTTCTAGTTGTCATTAATTGGGTATTAGCTGGATTTACGATTCAAAGTGCGTCCAGTAAAGCAACAGATTTAGCTAGACAACAATTAGGAGCTAATATCAACTTACAAATTGATATTAATAAGTATTTGGAAGAGCAAAGTAGAAATCAAAATGCTAATGGAGTAAGAATGGTACCTAGTATCGAAAAAAACGAGGCTGATAAATTAAAAAAATCTAAGTACTTAGACCGCTATAATTATCTGAAAAGCGCTAGTGCTGAGCTAAAAGATCTTTATCATGTTGAAGCACCTGGAGGCGCTCAATCATTTGGACCCAATCATAATTTGAATTTTACTTTACAAGGTGTTAGAGACTTTTCTGCATTAGAATCTGCCCAAAATAAAAAATTAAAGCTTGTTGAAGGAGCTGAAATAACGCCAAAAACAGTAGGAAAAAAAGTGGCTATGATTGAAAAAAGACTAGCTGAAAAAAACAATTTAAAAGTGGGCGATAAACTACAAATAGGTGAAGTAATGGATGAGGAACTTAACACGACCGAGCTAGAAATTATAGGTATATACGAGTCTAAAGAAGTGGCTCCCTCTTTTGGAGGACAATCTTTTGCTTTATTAGAGCCTGCTAATCAAATATATGTACCGTATTCTGTTATGAATTCAATGGAAAAGGCAATCTATTCATTAAAGGACCCTAAGGATATTGATGCATTTAAAGAGGAAGCAAAAAAATTAGGGTTACCAGCGTACTATGAATTAGATGCGCAAGATAATGTTTATAAACAAATGATTGGTCCAATCGAAAATATTGCATCTTTTTCGAAAACGATTGTAATTATGGTGTCTATTGCAGGTGCAACGATTTTAGGATTAATCATTATGCTCTCTATTAAGGAACGTAGAAAAGAAATGGGAATTTTGTTATCTATAGGCGAGAAAAAGTGGAAGTTAATGGGTCAATTACTAGTTGAGGTAGTATGTATTGCTGTATTAGCATTTGGTTTATCTTTCGCAACAGGTGAGAAAATGTCCCAAAAAATTGGTGATAATCTATTATCTAGCGAAATAGCAAAGAATGCTGATAAACCGGAAGATCCGATAGCAAAATTCAGTGGTAATCCTACTGCAGAAGTTGATCCAATTGATCATATCGATGTAAGTATTTCAACTAAAGATTTAGGTAAGGTAGGAGGGATTGGATTAGGAATCACTATACTGGCAACGATTCTTCCCGTACTATCCATTCTTCGTTTACATCCAAAACAGATTTTATTAAAAGACGAATAAGGAGACTTAATATGGAGACAATTTTAAAATTTAAAAACTTACATTATTATTATGAAAGTAATGGAAAAAAAGTAACGATATTAGATAATGTTAACTTTTCTTTTCAAAAAGGGCATTTCTACACAATTTTAGGTCCATCCGGTTCAGGTAAAACAACAACGCTTAGTTTAGCCAGTGGATTAGATGTTCCCAAAAGTGGACATGTCTTATATAAAGGCACGGATACACGTAAAATTGGCCTCGATTCTTACCGAAATCAATTTGTATCCATTATCTTTCAATCTTATAATCTCATTACTTATATGACCGCCCTTCAAAATGTTATAACAGCAATGGAAATAACAGGAGTCGTTGTACAAGATAAAAAGTCACGAGCATTGGATCTACTTCAAAAAGTTGGATTGACGGAACTAGAAGCAACAAGAAATGTATTACAGCTTAGCGGTGGTCAACAACAACGTGTCGCAATCGCTCGTGCATTATCTTGTAATGTAGATTTGTTAATTGCAGATGAACCGACTGGAAACTTAGATCAAGAAACGTCCATGGAAATTATTGAATTGTTTAAAGAGTTAGCACATAAAGAAAAGAAATGTATTATTGTTGTCACTCATTCACAAGACGTAGCCAAGCATTCAGACAAAGTTATTTATCTACAAAAACAGAATTTAGTTATGCTTGATGTTTCTTGAACAATTCATATGTTTACTTTAGAGAAAATATAACACGGGATAACTTAAAAGTAACTGTAAATTCAATTTATACACTTTTAATACAGAAGAGATGCTACAACTAAAATAGAATGACAGATACATGGATGAATGTCTGTGTTGGTAGTAGCCTATTTATAATTGGTATGATAATAGGCTACGTAACACATGTTATGATTCAAAAAGACATCAGTGAATTTAACCAAGATCAAGTAGATACTTTCCAAGATGAGATAACATCGAATCAAAGCCCCCCATTTATTGAAGGTGGCAATTCAGAACACGGTACTACTAAAGAATATAATGAAAACGAGGTGAGATTTACCCCCCAGTAAAGAGTTAATAACATATCACTTCTTTAAATAAGTCAACAACCGGTTCCTTACCATACAAGAAACCTGTTAATTTCTATACAAAATATGTATAAAAATAAAAACCTTTTATTCCTACCGTTTTAATTCTTAGCTATGAACCTCCCTAGTGCGTCTCTACCAGAATGCCCCTTCGATCTTTTAGTTTCTGCATTATATTTACTAAGACCTACTGACCAGCCGATTCCGAATTCTTCTTCCGCTTTCGAAAAATGATTATAGTTTAATGAATCAAGTTATTGAACAAAACGGAGAGAAAAAATGAGAGTTGGATATGTTCGCGTATCTACAATTGATCAAAATTTAGACTTACACATTGATACGATAAGATATTTCAAGATAAAATAAGTGAAGTTAAAGATAAAAGACCAAGTTTAGAGGAAGCGCTTCAATATGTAAGACCTGGTGATTCTTTAGTAGTTTGGCGCATGGATCGCCTAGGTCGTCCCATGCGTCATCTTATTCAGATTATTCATGAATTGAATGAAGGAGGGATTAGTTTTTATAGTATTCATGAAAATATTACAATTAAACGGATGGTAAATGGTAGAGCAAGTTTACATGTACTGGCCAAACGCGTTCTCTATAGATTGTGAATTTATTATGTCAAAAAAACAAAGCAAATAGATACTATTCTAAGTCGTAAGTACTCCCCAAAAGTTCGTAAGAACCACTTTTATTCTGCACTAAACAAATGGAACCGTTACAGCTTCTCTTATCCTTTACATCTAGAATGCAAAAAATACATCCGCAGGATTTCAAATGCTTCGTCATACTTCACATATGATAAACGGAATCGAGATTATTCATGCCCTATATAAACAAAGGCGGAATCTTCAAATGAAGAGATTACGCCTTTTCAACATACAATGAACTGCCCACCTAAACTTTGTTCCTTTACCACCCCACCTGTCTATGCTTTTTTCACTCCTTACACCAGAACTATTGTTTATTCGATAGATAATGGAATGATTACTAAAAATTTCACGCCTTGTTTGGTATTATTTATAGAATATGTGATAAAAAGCGATTCGAATATGTGTTTTACAATATATAGCCCTCACCGACTGGGGGGCGG